>NZ_JBFPNH010000055.1:0-39232 GCF_040815545.1 Streptomyces sp. LMG1-1-1.1
GCCTGACTCTCTACCAGGCCCTGGGCCTCCTCCAACACCTCATCGCCACCTGGACCGGCACCTGCCCCACCTGCCAACAGACCGTCCCATGGCAGCCCTACGACACCACCTAACAAAGCACTACTAGTCGTCGTCTACCTTTGGCGTGATCTTCGTCAGGCCACGCATGGCGGATCTGGTCGAGGGCTGGTACCGGAGAAGATTTGTGGGTGCTGTTTCGGCGAGTGGTGACGCCGACCGAGGTGAATCGCCCGCAGGGTGGGGGCCGACCCCGGGCCGACGGCCGTGCGCCTCTGACCGCGATCGTCTACGTGGCCACTGCGCGGTGCGTTGGCGTGAGCTCCGGCCTGTATTTGGCCCCGCCTGGCCCACGGTCTATCGGCGCCTCACCCAGTGGAGTAGGCGTCGGGTCCGGGCCAGGCTCCCCCGCGTGAACCTCGACGAACTCGGGGCCCGTGGCGAGCCGGACTGGTCGCGTGTGCTCGACTCGGTAAGCCTGCGGGCTGCACCCACGACCGGCGTCACGCCGCACGAACTCAACTCACGTGAGACAACCTCTATGCCTCGAGTGGTGCGGCCGACCTGGCGGCCTGCTCGATCTTGGCGTAGTGGGCTGCACGGGCTTCCTTGTCGATCGGCTTCTCGAGTTCGGCGCGCAACCCGGTGCGGCCGTCGAGAGTCTCGCGCAGGATGTCGGCGTGCCCGGTATGCCGGATGGACTCGCCGAGGACGTGGACCAAGATGGCGAACAGGTTCGTGTCGGCATGAGGCTCCGGCCACCACGGCACGTGGCCGGGGGAGTCGAGGGGAAGATCGTTGATCGTCGCGTCCGAGTGTGCCCACGTGCGCCGGTAGAACTCGATGATCTGGTCGCGGGTCTCGTCCGCGGTCGCCCACTGATCGCTGCCGTCGGAGTCCTGCCACCGGGGCAGCGGTTCCGGGGAAGGGCGGGCGAAGACCTCGCCGAAGTATCTGGCCTCGACGGTGGCCACGTGTTTGACCAGGCCGAGGAGGTTGGTCCCGGTCGCGGTCAGAGGTCGGCGGGCGTCGTATTCGGACAAGCCGTCGAGTTTCCAGAGCAGCGCCTCGCGGTCCCGACGCAGTCTTCCGTGCAGGTTGTCTTTCGCGAATTCATCGATCATGCGGCATGAGCCTGCCATGGGCTGCTTGCGGTCTCAAGATCCGGTACGTGGTCCGCGACGACTGGCCGAGCCGGGGCCTGGCCATCGCCGCCGCGCTGACCTGCTGCAAGAAGCGCACGAAGCTTGCCATGTGAGACCGATGGCTGCGCCGCGCCGTCTGCTGGCCCGAGGGTCGGCGGGCCCGCTCAGCACCGTTGCGCGGGCCCGATGACCGTCAGTCCCACCTGTGCGGCGAGCCAGTGGGCATACGGTTCTCTTCTCTGGCGGCCGTCGGAGACGGCGCTGCGGACGTGGACGAGGACCGTGTGATCGTCGGTGGGCTCGTCGAGTTCGCGAGTATGCGTGTTGAAGAGAAGTGTCACCTCAGCGTGCTTGGACTCGCCGTGGAGTCCCGCCTCGGGGGCGTCCGGCCATTGCAGCGACGGCCAGTTGATCAAGCCCACATTCGGGCCGATCGCCGCGGTGAAATCGGCCTCGATACTGCCGACCGGCAGGTGCCACACCTCCCACTCCACAGGAAGCCGCCCCTCGAACGCGGCCTCCTCGGTGGGCAGGCCGCTCGCCGGGACACCGCCGACGAGAGCAGGCTGGTCCTCGAACGGCACTTCTTGAAATTCGTCCAGTTCGTACGTCCCGCAGAACCTTCCCAGGGGAATGGCCCGCGCCACCCGCCGCACGTCGGCGACGGAGGAAAGCTCCGCGTACGCGGAGACCTCGGCATGCTCGCAGCGGCCGAACTCCATGAGACGACGCGCGGTGCGCAGGGCGAGTGTTGGATCGGGGGTACGGAAGACGGGATAGGCAACGTCGTTGGACATCCGATGACTGTGCCACGGCCCGTCATCGCAGGTCATGGCATTAACGGCACGCTTCCCACGGCTCGGTAGGCCGTCGAGGCGTGGAGGGGATGGCCGGCGGCTGGTCCCGCATCAGCAGGGGATTCGTTTCAGCAGACAATTCCGGAGGTGCCATCGCGGCCTCAGGGGAGTGGTCGGCGTGAGCAGGGCGACCGCTCTGGCCGCGATCGTGTCCGTGGCGACCTTCGGGTGCCCGTGGCAGCAACTACCTGCATCGAGTGGCAGCAACTGCAACTACGTGCATCGAGCGGACCGGTCTGCCAATCTCCGCCGGGATCTCGGCGCCGAACCTGCACCACAGCCAGCCCCTGACCCCGTTGGTGAGGCCATCACCGCCGGCCTCGCTCCAACAGCTTCATCAGCGCGCGGGCTGCCGGGCTTGTGGCCTGCGGTGGGGGCAGCAGGGCCACCGTTTCGTAGACCGCGTCGCCGGTGTCGGCGAGAGGGATGGCATGCAGGGAGTCACGTTTGTGCTGGAAATGTCGAGGTACGGCAGCGATGCCGAGGTCTTCCTCCACCAGGTCCAGCAGGCTGTGTACGTCGTTCACCTCCAGGCTCACGGTGCGCGGTATGCCTGCGGAGGCGAAGGCTCCGTCCGTGGCTCGGCGTGGGCCCCAACCGGGGTGGAAGTCGACGAAGGGTTCCTCGGTGAGGTCTTGAAGGGCAAGGGCGGGCCCGGCCGAGGCGAGCGGGTGCTCGGGGTGGCAGAGGAGCGTCATCGGCTCGGCTGCCAGCGGTACCGAGCGCAGGTGGTCGGAATCTGCCCGGGTGCGGTAGGCGAACGCCAGGTCGAGGCGCCCGGCGGCCACGTCCTCGGCCAGTACGAGCCCGCCTTCCTGCCGGAGCCGTATCTCCACCTCCGGGTGGCGTCGTCTGAACGCGGCCAGCAGCCCCGCCACGTGCACTCCGGCGACGCATTGCTCGGCTCCGAGAGAGAGCGTGCCGCGGACCACGCCCTGCACGGCCGCCACCGCCTCGTGTGCTGCCCGTACCTGCGCCAGGATGCGCTCCGCCTCGACCAGCAGCGCACGCCCGGCCTCCGTCAGCGTCACCCGGCGGGTGCTCCGTACGAACAGAGGCGCCCTCAGGTCCCGCTCCAGGGCACGGATCGATGCCGAGAGACCGGACTGGGAGACCATCAGTCGCTCGGCGGCCCGCGTGAAGTGCCGGTCCTCGGCGACGGCGACGAAGTGCTGGAGATGGCGCAGTTCCATGACTCAGAAGCCTAAGCGCTGAATCTCATCGGATTCTCCTGTTGGATTCATGCCCACAGGTCAGGGGAGATTGGTCACGCCAGGACGAATCCACCGCGCACCGACCGCCGTGCGTCGGTCCCCAGCCATGGAGTCGCGTTGTACACCGCACATTCCGACCGTTATGACGACATGCCCTATCGGCACTCCGGGCGCAGCGGCCTGAAGCTCCCCGCCCTCTCCCTGGGGCTGTGGCACAACTTCGGCCCGGACCGTCCCGCCCAGACCCAGCGCGCCATCCTGCGCCGCGCCTTCGACCTCGGGATCACGCACTTCGACCTCGCCAACAACTACGGGCCGCCGCCCGGCGCGGCCGAGTCCGCCCTCGGTGAGTTCCTACGGACGGATTTCGCGCCTTACCGGGACGAACTGGTCGTCTCCACCAAGGCCGGCTACCTGATGTGGTCCGGGCCGTACGGCGAGTGGGGCTCCCGCAAGTCCCTGCTGTCGTCGCTTGACCAGAGCCTGAGCCGGCTCGGCCTCGAGTACGTCGACATCTTCTACTCGCACCGCTTCGACCCGGACACGCCCCTCGAGGAGACCATGGGCGCCCTGCACTCCGCGGTCCAACAGGGCAAGGCGCTGTACGTCGGCGTCTCCAACTACTCGGCCGAACAGACCCGCGAGGCCGCCCGTATCCTCGGCGAGCTGGGCACACCCCTCACCATCCACCAGCCCCGCTACTCCATGCTCGACCGACGCCCGGAAGACGAGGGCCTCCTCGACGCCCTCGACGACCTGCGAGTCGGCTCCATCGCCTACTCCCCGCTGGAACAGGGCCTGCTCACCGGACGCTACCTCGACGGCGTCCCCGCAGACTCCCGCGCAGCGAGCGACAGCCCCTTCCTGAACCGCGACGCCGTCACCGAAGACCTGGTCACCCGCTTGCGCGCCCTGAACGACCACGCCGCCTCCCGCGGCCAGACCCTCGCCCAACTCGCCCTCGCCTGGGTGCTGCGCGGCGGCCGCGTCACCTCCGCCCTGGTGGGAGCCAGCAGCGCACAACAGGTCGAGGACAGTGTGACCGCCCTGCGCAACCTCGACTTCGACACCGAGGAGCTGACCCTCATCGACGCACTGACCCGTCCCTGAGCAGGACGGCCCCCGGCGCCGGATCCCACTGAACCGGGACCGGGCCGCCGGGGGCAATGAGTCGGTTGAACCGAATCGGCAGGACTCAGCGCACCAACTCCGCCGCCAGCAGGTCCATCAGGAGGCCGTCGTGCCAGGTGCCGTCCGCGCCCCGCTCGTACTGGCGCATCACGCCGACGGTCCGGAACCCGGCTTTCTCGTAGCAGCGGATGGCGGCCGCGTTGTCGGCCGCAGGGTCGATGACCAGCCGGTGATACCCGTGGTCGTCGACGAGGTGGCGGGCCAGGGTGCGAACAGCGTCAGTGCCCAGTCCCTGGCCATGCACCGACGGGTCAAGGAAGAGGTCGATCCCGGCGTGCCGGTACCCCGGCTCCTCCTCGGAGTACCACTGGATCATGCCGACGATCCGGTCGCGGTACCGGACGGTCAGGCAGCGGGTGGAGGGATCCTCCAGGTCGGACGCCATCTCCCCGGCCAGGTCGTCCTCGCCGAGCCACCGCGCCCGTACCTCGGGCGTGGCCCGGATGGCGGCGAGGGCGGGGACATCCGTGAGGTCGGAAGGACGGAGGACGACAGAGGCACCGTACAAGTCGCTCATGGTGCCCAGCCTGCCTCAGGACGTGGCCGGCAGTGTAGGGCGGTGGGGGCCGACCTGCGCTGCTCATGGACTGGTGTCCATGTATGATGGACACCTGTCCATGATCTTTGAGGGAAGGTGCTCCATGAACGTGACGGCGAATGTGCTGGTCGCGCTGATAGCCGCGCTGCACGCGTACATCCTGGTTCTCGAGATGTTCCTGTGGGAGAAGAAGCCGGGCCGTGATCTTTCCGGCTTCGATGCGGACATGGCCCGTGCCACCGCCCCGCTCGCCGCGAACCAGGGCCTGTACAACGGGTTCCTGGCCGCCGGATTGGTCTGGGGGTTGATCGCGGGGGACCCGACGGGCTTCCGGGTCCAGGTCTTCTTCCTCTCCTGCGTGGTCATCGCCGGGCTGTACGGCGGATTCACCGCCAACCGGCGCATCTTCATCGTCCAGGCGCTGCCCGGCGCGCTGGCACTGGCCGCGGTCCTGCTCGCCCGGTGACCGAAGTGCAGTCAGACCCCCGTACGGCACGGACCCGGGCCAAGCTGCGCCAGGCACTCCTGGAGGAATGCGCCCACCGCCCGCTGGGAGAGGTCAGCGTTGCCGCGCTCGTACGCCGGGCGGGAGTCGGCCGCGCAACCTTCTACCTCCACTACGCGGACCTGGAGGCGCTCGCCGTCGACGCCTGCGCCGATATCGTCCGCGAAGCCGTGGACGCCCTCCACGCATGGCGCGGTATGCCCGACCCTTCGGCCCCACCTCCAGCCCTGCCGGTCTTCTTCGAACGCCTGGCCCTGCACGGCGGGCTATACCGCGAGTTGCTGCGCCCGGGCGGCAGCGGCCCTCTCGGCCAGGTGCTGCACCAGGACCTACGCGCCCGCAGCCGCACAGAGCGCGCCTTGGCCGGTGCACCGGAGCCCGACCTGGTCGCCTCCGCCGTGGCGGCAGCCTTCGCCGGGGTCCTCGCCGACTGGCTGCACGGCCTCATCGAGGCCACACCCACCGAGATCGCGCAGCGGGTCTGGCGCCTTCTCGTCAACCTGCACCGCACGCCCTTGCCCTAGCCACGGGCCTTGGTCCCCGTGCGCGTGGGGGGCCTGCGGCGATGCTTCCAGCGCCATCGGGGCCGGGCCGGCCCTCAGCGCCTGAGGTGGTGGTCCTGCGAGCTACTGCGGTGTGGGCTGGTGGGGGCGCGGCGGACGGTCGCGTCCACATTCACGTCCCCGTCGATCAGACCCGTCACTGATCTGAGTGTGCGCCGGTCCCGAGTCGTAGCGGTCGAGAAACGCGTTCGCCGGGAGGTCGAGCGCATGGAGATGGGAGAACACCTCCGTACCCGCACCCACCTCCTCATCGCCGTAGGGGATCCGGTATGCCTGCACCATGTCGAGGACTTCGAAGTCGCCCTCCCTGGCGTACTCGGCCGATTCCCGCTCGGCCAGTTCGATGGCCTCGTCGAGGGACCGTGCTCGGAACAGCACGACACGCTCCTCGTAGGGGCGGTTCTCCCAGGTCAGCCATCTATAGAAGGTTCTGGCGCTGTACCACGCCTTCGACTCTTGCCCCATTGCGGTCCGTCATCCCCTCGCGTCAAACCATGATCGTCGCAAAGGCGGATCCACATGCGCAACAGGCCTTGGCTGGATCGAGGGAACTCAGGCCGCACGTACATGGCGCCTCCGCGGCACCCGCTTGCGTCAGGCAGCTCACGACTTCTCGGTCGCGCCGGCGTCCAACGACAGAGCCGCCCTTCTCCTGCGGTACGCGACAACCCCACACACCGCGACGAGGAGAGCGGCCACGGCGGAAACCCCGAGGGCCGTCCGCTCGGCGAAGAGCCTTCCCAGTACTTCGAGCACGCCCAGGCCCGCGGTCGCGTAGATCAGCGCCCAGCACGCTCCGCCCACGAACAGGGCGGGAAGGTAGCGAGGCAAGGGCATGCGCATGCTGCCCGCGAGGAAGTTGGCAGCGGTCTGGAATCCGACGGTCAGGAACGAGACGGCCACCACCGGCGCGCCCCACCGCTGGATCGCCCGCTCGGCCCGTTGGAACCTCGCCGAGGAGATGCGCCCGGCGAACCGGCTGCGTCGGGCACCGGCACCGGCGAGCCAGCCGACGGCGAACGTCCCTCCGGCGCGGAGCAGGACGATGACGTACAGGGCTCCGGCGGTGAGCGCGATCTTATCCACGACGCCCCTTCCCGGGCGCCGGGCCGAAACCTGCATCCTCCGTCACCCAGCACGAGCGTCCCGCCCCCGCGGGCGCACGACGCGCACAAGCCCGGTTACCGTCTCTCACCAACGCCCCGCCTCTGCCGTTCCGTCCTTTGGGCTCCCGCCTGCGGCGCTGGAACCCGAACCCGCACGCCCGGGTCCGAACGATAAGTAAGGTCACCCTAACAAACGCGCATGTGCTGGATGGCAGCACACCGGGCTGGCCGAGGAACGAGGTGGTTGACATGGCCAGTAAAGCTGGCCGGCGCGTCCGCAGGGTGGGCCTGCGTGGGTTCGGCGGATCCTCGGTCTGGCCGTTCGCCCCCTCGCCGCATCCGGATTGCGATCATGATGGTCGGTCGAGGACGTCGACCTCCTTGCGTATCTAGGACCTGCCGATACGGAGCCAGAAACTGGAGCGCCTCTCATGGGGCAGGACTTTCCTAGCGGGGCGGACGTTCAGCGACCAGTCGCCCGTTCCTCGGACGACCGCCCCGAGCAGCGGCCCCTCCGGCAGCGCTCGCGCGTCGTTCGGGTTCCGGCCGTCCTCGCTTGCCAGGGTGACCGGGTACGTGGCGGGGGTGTTGGGGCGGCGGGGCTTGCGCCCCTCGACACGCAGGGAGCCGGTCGTCTCCGTCGGATGGAGACGGGAGACCAACTCGCCGGCGGGCCCGGTGTGGAGCAGTACTTCGGAGCCGCGGCCGGTCGTCGTCTCGCCGAGCGTGCGCACCGTGCTCACGGGCCGGATCACGGTCGTCCACTCGTCGAGGTCGTCGCAGGCGACGCGGAAGCGCAGCGGGTACAAGTTGTCGCACCACATCACCCGCTCCTCGAACCGGTGGGTCGTGTTCGGATCCCCGAGGTCAAGGGCCTCCCTGCCGTCCCAGTCGATGGGGTCCAGGTCGAAGAAGCCATGACCGGTCCGGGCGAAGTCGACCAGGACGTAGCCGGGCGGAGGGGTGGTGTCCATGGCGAACTTGGCGCCGCCCCGACCGCTGTACACGATGTCGCCGAACTCCCCACCCAGCATCCCGGTGGCGGCGACTGCCTCGGGTGACCGGGCCGGCGAGGGGACCACCCGGATCGCTCCCGGCCGCCGAGAAGGGGGCTGGGGCGAGCGGCGAGGCTGGGACTGGGTTCCGGTCTGAGACTGGGTTCCGGTACGGGCCCGGGTGCCCCGCTCCGAATCAGCAGCCGACACCGGGGACTTGCCGACGACCCCCTGCCGCAGCTCCACCGGCACCGGCTCGCCCGGGCCTGCGGATTTGCCGACCGTCCCAAGCGGCAGCTCCCCTAGCGCTGGACCGCCCGACATCGGCTTCGGCATCGAGAAGCCGAAGTCCTCCGCCAGCGCTGGACCGCCCGGCACCGGCTCCGGCATCGAGAAGCCGAAGTCCTCCGCCAGCGCCTTGAGTCCCGCGTCGTAGCCCTCGCCCACCGCGCGGAACTTCCAGCCGCGGTCACGCCGGTAGTACTCGCCGAGGACGAGCGCCGTCTCGGTGGAGGCGTCGTCGATCTCGTACAGGGCGAGTTGCTTCCCGGTCGTGGCGCTCAGCGTCCGCACGGACAGGCGGGGCACCTGCCCGAGCGTGCCGTTCTGGCCGACGGCGATCATCACGATGCGATGGACGTGCGGTCCGACGCACTCGATGTCGAGGTCCAGCCGGTCCTCGGACCGGTCATCCACGATCCCGGCCCGCTGGAGGACCAGTTGCCTCACGGCCTCGCCGGTGGCGTCCAGGAGCAGTGCGGAGGCCGTCACCTCCGGCACTCCATCACCAGCCGTCTGCCGGGCGACCTCGATCCGCCACGCCTGCCCGGGGATTGGCAGGTTCTCCCCCTTGGTGATCTGCGTCACCGCGTCATGCTGGCGCGCCGCTCCGGGCAGGTCCACGGTCGGGTGCGGTGGCTACCGGCACCGCTGCCGGAATGCTCTCGTCGATCCATGACGGTCGACCCTGCCGAGCCCGACGCCCTGTACGGACGTAGGCCTCGCGGCGCGCGGACGTCCGGTGCGAGGTCTGAGTCGGGGGGTTTCGCACGGCGTGAAGTCGCTGTTCTTCCACTTGAGCCGGCGTGCCGGGAGGCGGCGGCGCTTCCGATGATCCCAGGCCAGTCGTGCGGCCGTATTGCTCGGCGCGTGCGCCTGGAGCGTCCCGCCGTACCCGTCGGCGCCTTCCAGGCAGCTGCGTTCTGGAGGCGACAACCAGAGACCTCGCCCGCGCCGTACGTCGTTCGTCGGCGTTTCGCGTGTACCTTTTCCTGCTGCCTGTGGCCCAATAGGCGTGTTTGCCGGGATGGAGCCGATACGACCCAAGGGGTGGCAGTGAGAGCGGTGAAGCGGAGTCGGGCGTCAAGGAGTGCCGTGGTGGTCTCGGCCGCAGTGCTTCTGCTGCTCACGGGGTGCGACGTACCGGGTGTCTACCGTCCCGCGCGGCCTGCCACGGGAGGGCCGTTCACCTTCTACGTGAGTCCGGGCGGCGACGACGAGAACGACGGAATGTCGCCCGAGAGGCCCTGGCGGACCCTCGACCACGCGAACAGCGTGCGGTTCCAGCCCGGCGACCGGCTCCGGATCCGGGGCGGTGCACGGTTCCGCGGGAGCCTGACGCTGGAGAAAGGCGAGGCCGGCAGCGCGACTGCGCCTGTGGTCATCGAGTCGTACGGGACCGGCCGCGCAGTCATCGCCCCGCGGGGCACATCGGCGATCACGGTGCGGAACACCGCGGGAGTCGAGATCCGGAACCTGTCGCTGGTCGGCGACCGCGAGTCGCTGCGGGAGGGGGTCGGCGTCGCTTTCCGTAACAACCTGCCCGGGGCCAAGCGGCTCAGCCACGTCAGGATCGCGAACGTGGAGGCCAGGGGGTTCCAGAACGGCATCAGCGTGGGTGCGGGCGGGGACAGCACGGTGGGTTTCAGCGATGTGCGGATCACCGACGTCTCGGTGCACCACAACCTCGAAGCCGGACTCGCCTTCTACGGGCCCGCGTTCGACGCCGAACGCCCGACGTACGCGAACGAGCAGCTCCGGATCGAGCGGGTGAAGGCGTACGCCAACGCCGGCGACCCGCAGAGCACCGAGCGGAACACCGGCAGCGGCATCGCTCTCGGCAGCGTCCGGGACGCGAAGGTCGTGCGCTCGGTCGCCCACGACAACGGTGCGAAGTCCGCCGCCGACGCAGACGAGGGCCCCGAGGGAGTCTGGGTGTACGACTCCACCCGCGTCGTCCTGGAGCACAACACCTCCTACCGCAACCGCACAGGGTCCCATGTCGACGGCGGCGGATTCGGCCTCGACAACAACGTGTCCGACTCGGTCATGCAGTACAACCTCGCGCACAGCAACGACGGTTCCGGCTTCCTCGTCTACTCCGGGCAGCCGACCGGCGCCCACAAGAACAACATCGTCCGCTTCAACATGAGCTGGGACGACGCGAGGAAGCTGCCCGAGTACGGCGGCATCGTCGCCTACGGCACCCGACTGAGCAACCTGGACATCTACCACAACACGGTGGTGATGCGGTCCGAGAACCTGGCCTCCGCGGCCGCCGCCGGCGCCCGGCCGCCGGCGCTCCGGCTGCGTGACGGCATGCGCAACGTACGCGTCCGCAACAACATCTTCGCCACCGACGGCGGCCCCCTGGTCGAGGCCGACTCCGCCTACGACCCTTCCCGGATCCGACTCCAGGGCAACGACTACTACAGCACCAGCCGTTGGGCGCTGGACTGGGGCACCCGGCGCTACACCACGCTGGCCGGCTGGCGCACCGCATCCCGCCAGGAATTCCTCGACGGTGAGCAAACCGGCTCCAACGACGACCCCTGTCTGCAGGGCTTGGCCGCACCTGTTGCCGACGGGGCCGGCGCGGTGAACCTGGTGCCCCGCTGTGATGGCGCGGTGTCGCTCGGCCTGGGGGCGCAGGCTTTCGGAGTCGACCCCGGGCTCGTCGACTACTTCGGCACCCGGCTCGGGACGACCCCGACGGTAGGGGCCGCCCAGCCCCGCGAAGAGGCAGCGGGAGCGCCTTCGCCGCAGGAAGAGGACTGACAGGTCTCCGACGACGAACGGAATCCGGCCGGGTCCGATGACCCGGCCGGATTCTGGTGTCCGAGGTCGAGCTCGCGCAGAGCAGCCTGGGGCGGGATCCCGCCCCAGCGGCGCACGTGAACGACGTACGTGAACGACGTACGTGAACGACGTATGGGGGGATCTCCGTGCCCACCCCACCGGCGGTCCAAGGACGGAGAGAAAGCTCTGCCCTGCCCGCGCGGTGGATTCCGCGAGGACAGGGCAGTGAGGACCAGAGCAGCGGGGACAGGGGACTGAGGAGCTGGCAGCGAGGACCAGCGCAGCGAGGGGCAGCCCCGTCGGCGCCTAGGCCAGGGCTGTGGTGCGGTCGGGTTCGGTGGCCGGGGAGGCGATCGTGGTCCGCAGGGGGTCGCGGGGGCGGTCGGTGTCCGTGCGGCTGGTCGGGGTCGGGCGGCCCAGGGCCTTGACCGTCCAGCCGGCGGCTCGCCACTCGTCGTGGGCGAGGGCGTTGCGCCCGTCGATGAGGAGGGGTACGCGGACGACGCGGGCCAGTTTGACCGGGTCCACTTCGCGGTAGTGGCTCCACTCGGTGAGGTGCAGGACCAGCTCGGCGCCCTGACAAGCCGTCAGGAGATCGGCACTGCAGCGCAGTTCGGGGTGCGCGAGCTGCGCGTTGGCCGTGCCCTCCGGGTCGTGGACCCGGACGTCCGCGCCCTCGCGGTGCAGCGCGGCAGCGACGGCCAGCGCTGACGAGTCGCGCACGTCGTCGCTGTCCGGCTTGAACGTGGCACCCAGCACGGTGACCCGACGGTTCGTCAGGTCACCGCCGACCAGCTGGCGGGCGAGCGTGACGGTCCGGGTGCGCTGGCGTTTGTTGATCGCGTCGACCTGTTCGAGGAACGCCACCGCCGCCCCGACGCCGAGCTCCTCGGCCCGGGCGGTGAAAGCCCGGATGTCCTTGGGCAGGCAGCCTCCGCCGAAACCGACGCCGGCGTTCAGGAACCGTCGGCCGATCCGGGTGTCGTGACCCAGGGCGTCGGCGAGGGTGACGACATCGGCGCCCGCCGCGTCGCAGACTTCGGCCATCGCGTTGATGAACGAGATCTTCGTGGCGAGGAAGGAGTTCGCCGCGACCTTCACCAGCTCCGCCGTGTTCGGGTCGGTGCTGATGTAGGGAACGCCCGCCGCGAGCATCGGCGCATACACCCGGCGCAGGGTGTCGTCGGCCTCGCGGCTGGTGGCGCCGACGACGAGGCGGTCCGGCCGCAGGGTGTCCTCGACGGCGAAGCCTTCGCGCAGGAACTCCGGGTTCCACGCCACCTCGGCCCGTACTCCCGCACGCGTGAGGCCCGCGATGCGGGTGGTCAGCCGGGCCGTCGTGCCCACCGGCACCGTGGACTTGCCGACGACGAGACAGGACGCGGGCAGATGCGGCGCGAGCCCGTCGACGACGGCGTCCACGTACCGCAGGTCCGCGGCCTGGGAGCCGGCCTGCTGGGGTGTGCCGACGCAGATGAAGTGGACCTCGCCGTGCGCCGCGGCCTCGCGCAGGCTGGTGGTGAAGCGCAGGCGCCCGGAGGCGAGGGCGCGGGTCAGGACGTCGTCGAGGCCCGGCTCGTAGAACGGGGGCCTGCCTTCGGCGAGGGAGTTGATCTTCTCGATATCGACGTCGACGCCGAGGACGTCATGCCCGATGTCGGCCATGCACGCGGCGTGCACGGCTCCCAGGTAGCCCGTGCCGATGACGGTCAACCTCATGCGGGGTTCTCCTGTCTGAGCGGAAGCGTGTGTAGGGAGGGAGGCACGGCACCCGTCAGGGGGCGTAGCCGTACGGGTTCTGCTGCTGGAAGTTCCAGGAGTCTCGGCACATCGCGGCCAGATCGCGCTGCGCCGTCCAACCCCAGGCCGCGGCGACCTTGGCCGGGTCGGCCACCAGCTCCGCGACGTCGCCGGGCCGGCGCGGCGCGATGCGGTGCGGGATCGGCCGGCCGGAGGCCTCCTCGAAGGTCCGCACGAGCTCCAGGACGGACGAGCCGCGCCCGGTGCCGAGGTTGAAGACCTGCAGGCCGGGCCTGTCGTCGAGGTGGTCCAGGGCGGCCACGTGTCCCTCGGCGACGTCCACGACGTGGATGTAGTCGCGCACTCCCGTGCCGTCCTGCGTCGGGTAGTCGTCGCCGAAGACGCTGAGCTCCTCGCGGCGGCCCACCGCGATCTGAGTGAGGAACGGCATGATGTTGTTGGGCACACCGCTCGGGTCCTCGCCGAGCAGCCCGCTGGGGTGCGCGCCCGCCGGGTTGAAGTACCGCAGCGCCAGCACACGGAGTTCCGGTACGTGCCGGCACAGGTCCGCGAGGATCTGCTCGCAGGTCCACTTGGTGGTGGCGTACGGGTTGGTGGGCGCGGCCGGGGACTCCTCGGTGAGCGGGACGACCGTCGCGTCGCCGTAGATCGAGCAGGACGACGAGAACACCAGCCGGTGCACGCCGTGGTCGTGCATGGCGGAGACGAGCGCCGTGGTGCCGCCGACGTTGATGTCGTAGTACGTGAGCGGGATCCGCACCGATTCGCCGACGGCCTTCTTCGCGGCGAAGTGGACGACCGCGTCGACCGGGTGGCTCGTGAACACGGCGTCCAGTGCCCGCCGGTCGCGGATGTCCGCGGTGTGCACGGCGGCGATCGGACGGCCCGCGATCTTCGCGACACGTTCCAGGGCCTCCGGGGAGCTGTTGGAGTGGTCGTCGAGGACGACCACCTCATGACCGGACCGGAGGAGTTCGACACAGGTGTGGCTACCGATGAAGCCGGCGCCACCGGTGACCAGGACGGTCTTGGGCACGGGAGACCTCGTTTCTCGAGCGGCCGTGAGGGCCGTCACCAGGCGTAGAAGCCGGTGAGGTAGGTGGGGAAGACGGCGATGGCGAGTGCCAGGGGGAGCAGACAGATCAGAGCGGCGGTCAGCGGGATCGCGGCGGTGCGCAGCGCGCGGTACGTGCGAACTCCGGTGGCCCGGGCGGTCTCCTTGACGTGCAGCGCGCCGATGGCGAGCGTGACGGCGGTGTACGAGGCGGAGCCGAGGATGCAGAGGAAGACGTAGCCGACGGCGGGTCCGGTGAACTGGCCGACGAGGGCCGAGCTCGACAGGAACAGCGTGATCACCAGGTACGGAGCGATGGTGCGCAGCGGGAGCGGTTCCAGGCCGTCGCGCTTCTTCGGGGTGACCTTGAAGGTGATCTGACGGGGTCGCAGCTTCTGCGTGACCGCGGCCAGCACGCCCCACGCGGCGTAGGGCCAGCGGCACAGGCCGAAGAGCCACATCTCCCAGCTGAAGAGCGGGGAGTCCTTGGGGCGCAGCAGACCGCGGCGCCGGCAGAGCAGCGTCAGCACGATCAGCCAGACCGACATGCTCCAGAAGTGGCCGAGGAACGACAGGTAGTTGACGTTGATCCACGGCGCACCGGAGATCGCGGCGACCGGCGGCAGCAGGATGCCCAGGATGGTGGCGACGGCGAGCAGCGGGTAGTACATCAGGGCCGCGCCGAAGCGGATCCGCAGCTTCATCGGCATGCGCCCCAGATGCCGCGGGAGCATCCCGAGGAGCATCACGGCCAGGCTGCGCGACCACTGGAACTCCTGGGTGATCATCGCGCCGAAGGTGATCGGACCCTCTCCGTGCGCCTCCGCGTCGATCGCGAACGCGCCCTGCCATCCGGCCGAGGTGAGCAGGAACGTGGTGGAGAAGTCCTCGGCGAGTTCCGGGCCGAGGCCGCCGATGTCCCGGAGGGCCTGGGTGCGGACGGCGTAGTGCGAGCCGATGCACACCGGGGCGAGGCCGGCGGAGTGGCCGAGCTGCACGGGGCCGTGGAACGTGGCCTCGCGCTGCAGCCTGCCGCGGGCCGCCCAGGACTGGTCGGCGTTGGAGTCGCAGACACTCGGAGCGGCGACGTAGCCGATGCTCGGGTCGGCGAACGGGCGGACGACCTCGGCGAGGTAGCGCGGGCCGGGCACGTGGTCGCAGTCGAGCTGGGCGACCACGTCGTAGTTCTCGTAACCCCAGTGGTCGTAGAAGAAGGCGAGGTTGCCTTCCTTGCACCGGGTGCGGCGCGGCCACTCGGCCCGATGGTAGGCGGCGATGCCCTTCCGGCAGGAGAGGCCGACACCGTGCCCCCGGCACCAGTCCAGGATCTCGTCGGTGGGGTCCTCGTCGCACAGCCAGACGTCATAGGCGTACGGGAACTCCTGGTGGAGCATCGCCTCCAGGGTGGTACGGGCGATGTCCCAGCCCTCGGACGGCGCGCGGGTGACCACGAACGCGGTGCGCACGGAGGGCACCTCCACCGCCGGGTCGAAGCGCCGCATCCGGAGCAGCGGGACGATGAAGTGCAGCGGTAGGTAGGTCAGGTAGAGCAGCAGGGCGCTGTTGACGACCAGGCCCAGCCAGCCGATGCGGTGGGACGGCTCGAGCCACCACGTCCAGAACCAGATCAGGCAGACCGCCCAGCCGAGCGAGAGCAGCGTGACCAGGAGGCGGTCGAAGCGGGAGAAGGCCCGCACGAAGCTGGAGCGCAGCGGCGTGAGCCCGCGGGACCGCCGCGCCAGTACCGGCCCGTCCGGGCCGATGGAGGCCACCGAGCCGTTCGAAAGCGCCCTGACCTCCCTGCCCAGCGCCTCCCATTCCTCCGGTGAGCCGGGGGAGGGCGCGGCGAGTGGGAGATCCTGGACGGTACCGGTCCCGTCGAGGGGACCCTGCTCCAAGGACGTCATGACAGCGGGTTCTCCAGGCGGTGTGACAGCGGGCCGCGGGGCGCGGGGGCGGAACGAGGAACGGAGCACGAAGACCACCGCGGCCGGCCGGGGCAGCGTCGGCCGGCCGCGGCGGGTGGATCAGCCGCCCGTGGCGGACACGCCGGGGGCGGCGGAAGCCACGCCGGAGACGGCGGTGGTCGGGCCGGGGATCGTCTGGCCGGTGGAGACGGCCGGACCCGCGACGGCGGCCAGCGGCACGGTCTCGTCCTGGCCGCCGCGGATCGCCGCGGCCGAGGTGCGCAGCCGGTCCGGGGAGGCCGCGAAGTACGCGACGGTCCGGCGCAGACCCTCGGCGATGTCGACCTCCGGTTCCCAGCCCAGGACGTCACGCGCGCGCGTGATCACCGGGCGTCGGCGGACCGGGTCGTCGACCGGCAGCGGGTGGTTCCTCACCTCGGACGCCGAACCGGTCATCGCGAGCACCAGCTCGGCGAGCTCGGTGACGGTGCGCTCGACGGGGTTGCCGAGGTTGAACGGGCCCAGCTCGCTGGAGTCGATGAGCGCGAGGAGGCCGCGGACGAGGTCGTCGACATAGCAGAAGCTGCGAGTCTGCTTGCCGTCGCCGTAGATGGTGAGCGGCTCGCCGGTCAGTGCCTGGGTGATGAAGCTCGACACCACGCGGCCGTCGTGCGGCCGCATCCGCGGGCCGTAGGTGTTGAAGATCCGGGCGATGCCCACGTCCACACCGTGGGTTCGGCGGTACGCGGCCGACACCGCTTCGGCGTATCGTTTCGCCTCGTCGTAGACGCTACGGGGGCCGATCGAGTTCACGTTGCCCCAGTACGCCTCCTCCTGAGGGTGGATCAGGGGGTCACCGTAGATCTCGCTGGTCGACGCGAGGATGAACCGGGCGTTGTGGCGCAGCGCCAGCCGCAGGGCGTTCTCGGTGCCCCGGCTGCCGACCGCGAGGGTCTCCAGCGGCTGCCGCAGGTAGTCGGGCGGGGAAGCGGGGGACGCCAGGTGGGCGACGGCGTCGACGCGGCCGGGGACCTCCACGGTCTCGCTCACATCGGCGTACTGGAATTCGAAGTCCGGGTTGCTGAGGAGGTGGGCGACGTTCTGGGGATCGCCCGTCGAGTAGTTGTCCAGGCACACCACCGAGTCGCCGCGCCGCAAGAGCGCCTCGCACAGGTGGGACCCGAGGAATCCACCGCCACCGGTCACGGCAACGCGCATTCATTTCTCCAGGAATGGGAACCGAATTGGCCTCACGCCCTGCCCGCGGGCGCCCGGACGGCACATCACCGGACGAACCGACAACCAGAGCGCTTTCTCGGAAAACGCAAAGTCGAGACTATGGTCTTAAGTCCCGAATTATGATGAGGCAATTCGGGCAATGGGCCGTTCAGCGACCCTCACGCGGGTGCGCACGGCCCCCGCTCCCCGGCTCCACAGCGCCTTCACCTTCGAACGAGCCACCCGATCGACGTCACACGTACGTGTGAGACAGCAGCGGGCGCGCCCTGATCCGCCCGTCGCGTGCACGTGCGTGAGGCCGGCCAGGACCCACCGTGCCCGCAAGCTGCCGACCGCGTGCGTGACGTCACCCGCCCAGAGCCGCCCCGGACCCGAACCGCGAAACGTATGCGGCGCGCCCGGCCGGAAACTCCGCCAGAGTCCCGCCACCCCAGTCGTGGTCGAAGTACGACTGGTACGCGACCTCACCCCACCCGAAGTACTCCGCCATCCGCTCGACGAAGGCCGCGTCGTCCCCGCCGCCGGCGAACGCGTCGCCGCGACGGTACAGCCCCCACTCCGCGCACACGTTCCGCTTCCCCCGCGCTCGGACGAACGCCACATGCGCGTCGAGCCCCATGGCCTGGGAGCGGATCCACGACCAGCGGTCGGCGGGCGAGACGCGGGGGTCGCCCCACTTCAGGTCGTAGGCGTTCATGCCCAGCCAGTCGACGTACGCGTCCCCCGGGTAGTAGTCGACGAAGCCCCGCAGCCGCCGCCCCGGCTGCAACCCCACCGAACTCGACAGCTCGAAAGTGAACTCCGCGCCGGACGTCGCCCGGAACACCTCGACGACGTGCCGGAACAGCGCCGCATAGCCCGCCGGGTCGTCCGTCGCCTGCCACGGGCCGATGGCCCGGTTGTTCGGCTCCCAACCGAGCCGCACGATCGCATCGCCGTGCCCCGACTCCACCAGAGCACGCGCCGCCCGCGCATACGCCTCGTCGAACTCGCCCGCCACGCCCCGCGCGAACGCCCCCGCGAAGCCGTCGACCAGCAACGGAACCCCGTACACGAACGCCGAGCTCGGCCGTTCGTCTCGCCACTTGCGCCAGGGATCGAGCTGGTAGCCGCACATCGTCACCGGATCAAAGTCCGCCCAACTCCCGTGTGGGAGATAGTCATTGCCGATCTCCACAGGTCGGTCGAGCAACTCCTCGTGCCGAACAGCGGCGGCCACCGCCTCGGCTCCGTACCCCTTGTACACGCCCAGCGCAGGACCAGCAGACCTGTCCACGACGCACCTCCACGAAAACGGTGAAACGGATCTTTCGGACTCCGCCAGCATCCCCGAGACCGTCTCGGCGCGGGGCCTTATCTGCGCTGATCCCCGTCGCTGCCCCGTTCGCTGCCGCAGCGCAGCGACGCTCCCAAAGAATTTCGATGCGTAAGCGATGCGAGTTGTAGAGACAAGGGCATCGGTCGGACCGTGAGGAGGAAGAGAGGCACCGAGGTCCCGGCGGAGTGGCCGCTTTCGTGGCGACGACGACAACACAGCAGGCCGTCGTCATCGCACCGGCCCGACGGCCGTCACACAAGGGGTGGAGAACGATGAACGGACGAAGCATCGCCGTGGTGGGGGCGGGGGTGGCGGGCCTCACCGCGGCCTACTTCCTCTCCCGCACGCACGACGTGGTGCTGTACGAGGCGGAGGACCGGCTCGGAGGTCACGCGCACACCCACGAGCTGCCGACCCTCGAAGGCGGCACCCTCCACGTCGACACCGGCTTCATCGTCCACAACGAGCGCACGTACCCCCACCTGCTGCGCCTCTTCCGCGAGCTGGGGGTGACCACACAGGACGCCGAGATGAGCATGTCCGTCCGCTGCGAAGGATGCGGACTCGAGTACGCCGGCGCGCGCGGCGTCCGCGGCCTTCTCGCCGGCGGCAACGCCCGCAGGGGCCGACACCTGCTGATGCTCGCCGACGTCCCGCGTTTCCACCGCGCCGCACGCGGGCTGCTGGCGGCCGACGACCTGACCCTCACCCTCGGCGACTTCCTCCGTGCCCACCGGTTCTCCGCCCACTTCGTCAGCCACTTCGCGATCCCCCTCGTCGCGGCCGTCTGGTCCTGCGCGCCCGACACCGCCCTGCGCTACCCCGCCGCCTACCTCTTCCGCTTCCTCGACCACCACGGGCTCCTCTCGGTGGCAGGGTCCCCGCAGTGGAAGACCGTCGTCGGCGGTTCCGCCGCATACGTGGAACGCGTAGCGAAGTCGATCGCCTCCGTGCGGACCGCGACCCCGGTGCTGACCGTCGTCCGCGGCGCTCACCGCGCCACGATCGTCACCGAGGACGGCGAGTCCACCGAGCACGCCGCCGTCGTGATCGCCGTCCACCCCGACCAGGCCCTGAGGCTCCTCGCCGACCCCACCGAGCAGGAACGTCGCGTCCTGGGCGCCTTCACGTACTCCCGCAACCCCACCGTGCTGCACCGTGACACGAGCGTCCTGCCGCGTTCGCCGCACGCGCGCGCGTCCTGGAACTACCTGCTGCCCTCCTGTGCGGCCCGCCCGGGCGCCGTCCAGGTCAGCTACGACATGAACCGGCTCCAGCGGCTCCGCACCGGCGAACCGCACATCGTCACCCTCAACCCCGGCGACCGCGTCGACGAGACGACCGTCCTGGCCCGCATGACCTACGAACACCCCGTCTACACCCCCGAGTCCGTGGCCGCCCAGGGGCTCCTGCCCACGCTCCGCACCCCCGTCACCGCATACGCGGGCGCGTACCACGGCTGGGGCTTCCACGAGGACGGCTGCCGCTCGGGCGTCGAGGCCGCCCGCCACTTGGGAGCGACCTGATGACTTCCGCCGGCGTCCCGGCCCTGTACGAGACCGAGATCGCCCACACCCGCGTCACCCCGATCCGTCACGCGCTGCGCCACCGGACGTACATGTGGCTGGTCGACCTCGACGACCTGCCCCTTCTGCCCCGTCTGCTGCGTCCCTTCGCCCGCTTCGACCAGGCCGACCACTTCGACGGCGACGCCCCCACCCTGCGGGCCGGACTCGACGCCTGCCTCGCCGCCCACGGCGAACGGAAGGCGGACGGGCGGGTCCTCATGCTGGCCCACGCGCGCGTGCTGGGGCACGTCTTCAACCCGCTCACCCTGTACTGGTGCCACGACCGCGCCGACCGCCTCGTCTGCGTCGTCGCCGAGGTGCACAACACGTACGGCGGACGCCACGCCTACCTCCTGCACCCCGACGCTCAGGGCCGCGCCGAGACGGCCAAGGAGTTCTACGTGTCCCCGTTCCTCGATGTCGAGGGCGCCTACCGCATGCGCCTGCCGATACCCGGCGACCGCCTCGACCTGACCGTCCAGCTCCGCCACACGGACGGCTCCCGCCCCCTGACGGCCACCGTCCACGGCACCCGCAGGCCGAACGGCGCACGCGGCCTGCTCGCGGCCGCGCTCCGCCACCCCTGGTCGACCGCCGCCGTCTCCGTCGGCATCCGCCGCCACGGCGTCCGCCTCTACCTCAAGGGGCTTCCCGTCCGGCCCCGCACCGCCGGGACTCCTTCGACCGTCTCCGCCCCGCAGGAAGGCACCCCGTGACCGTTTCGCTTCCCCCGTCCGCCGTGCGCGTCGGCCAGGTTCCGGTCGACCCGCAGCGCTGGCCCGACGTCGCCCGACTGCCGCGCGCCTCAGCCGTACGCACCGCCGTTGCCCGCCTGCTCGTGGAGCACGCCTTCGCCCGGCTGCCCCTGCGGATACGAACAGGCCGCAAGAGCGCCCTCGCGGGGCCGCGGGACGGGGGAGACAGCTCCGTGCCGACGCTCACGCTCCACGACCCGGAGGCCTTCCACCGCCGGATCGGCGCCGACGGCCTGATCGGCTTCGGGGAGTCGTACATGGCCGGCGAGTGGGACGCCGACGACCTCGTCGGCGTCCTCACCGTCCTCGCCCGCCACGTCGACGACCTCGTCCCCGCCCCGCTGCGCCGGTTCCGGGGAGCCTGGGTCCGGCCCAGGCCCGAGGCCGACCTCAACACCCCCGACGGGGCCCGCGAGAACATCCAGCGTCACTACGACCTCTCCAACGAACTCTTCGCCCTCTTCCTCGACCCCGGTCTCAGCTACTCCTCGGCGGTCTTCGACCCCCTTCCGCACGCTTCGGAAGTCCTCTCCGACGCCGCCTTCACCGCTGCCCAGCACCACAAGATCGACCGACTCCTCGACCTCGCGGGCACCGGCCCGGGCACCGAACTGCTGGAGATCGGCACCGGCTGGGGCGAACTCGCGATCCGCGCCGCCGCCCGCGGAGCCCGCGTCCGCACCGTCACCCTCTCCGAGGAACAGCTCGTGCTGGCCCGCCGCCGTGTCGCTCTGGCCGGTGTCTCCGACCGGGTCAGCATCAAACGGATCGACTACCGGCACGTCCGCGGCCGTTACGACGCCATCGTGAGCGTCGAGATGATCGAGGCCGTCGGCGCCGAGTTCTGGCCCGACTACTTCACCGCCCTCCGCCGCCTCCTCGCTCCGGGCGGCCGCATCGCCCTCCAAGCCATCACCATGCCGCACGAACGGATGCTCGCCACCGCCCGCACCCACACCTGGATCAGCAAGTACGTCTTCCCCGGCGGCCTGATCCCCTCCCCGGAAGCCCTCGCCCACGAAAGCGCCGCCACCGGACTGCGCATCACCCACGACACGGGCTACGGCGACCACTACGCCGAGACCCTCCACCAGTGGCGCGCCCGCTTCCGCCACAACGAAGCCGCCGTGGCCGCACTCGGCTTCGACCCTGTCTTCCAGCGGATGTGGGACCTCTACCTCGCTTACTCCGAAGCCGGATTCCGTTCCGGATACCTCGACGTCCGCCAACTCCGGCTCACCGCCGCCGACACGGATGCGGATACGGATACGGAGACGGACACGGATGCGGACACGGGTGCGGGTATGGGTCCGGATACGGACACGGTGACGGAGCGATGATCCTCTCGGAAGCGTCCGCCGTGTCCACCAAGAAGATGCACGTCACCGCGGGGCCATGCGCCCGCGACGCCCGCGCGACCGCGCCCCGGCACCGCGGGCGAGTGGACCGGACCCTCGCTGTCCGGGAAGACGACCGCGACGCGGCCGGCCCACCCCTACTCACTCCGTCGAGCCGGTACGGGAAGGCGTCATGAACGTCGTCGATACGGAGGCCCTCGTCCGCGTCCTCGCCGCCTCGGCGGCCACCGCGCTCACCGTCATGCTCGTGACCTTCGCGATCGGCACCGCGAAACAACTGCACCGGATCGTCGACATCGCCTGGGGGATCGCCTTCGCAGCGGTCGCGATCGCGGCCTACTCCCTGGCGGCCGGTTACGGCGACGACACCCGCCGGACCGTTGTCGCGGCCGCCACGGTCCTCTGGGGGCTGCGGCTCGCGGTCCACATCGCCAGGCGCGGACGCGGCCACGGAGAGGATCCCCGCTACGCCCGGATGCTCGCCCGAGCCCCCGGAAACCCCACCTTCTACGCACTGCGGAAGGTCTACATCCTCCAAGGCGCCCTCGTCTGGCTCATCTCCCTCCCCGTCCAGTTCGCGGTCCTGCTGCCCCGTCCTCTCGACGCCACCGCCTACCTCGGCCTCGCCGTCTGGGCCGCCGGCCTCACCTTCGAAGCGGTCGGGGACCACCAACTCGCCCGATTCAAGTCCGACCCGGCGAACCGTGGCCACGTCATGGACCAAGGCCTGTGGAGCTGGACCCGCCACCCCAACTACTTCGGTGACTTCCTCGTCTGGTGGGGCCTCTATCTGACAGCCTGCGCCACCTGGCAGACCGCCCTGCTCACCCTCATCTCCCCGCTCGTGATGAGCACCCTCCTCATCTGGGGCAGCGGCAAACGCCTCCTGGAAGCCCACATGGCCGACCGCCCGGGTTACGCGGCCTACCGCGCCCGCACCAGCGGCTTCATCCCCCGCCCACCCCGCAGCACCCAGCCAAGCCGGCCGCATGCGTGAGTGGCGGGCCGACGCCGTACCAGCCGCACACCGGTGAGCCGAGCTCGCACCTGCCGTGAACCGGAAGCCGAGCTCGCACCTATGGGCTCGGACACACGCGAGGCGCTCGGACTCCCGGGGCTGGGCGCCCGCATCCCGTCCCGGCGGCCGCCTGATCCCATGGCGCAGGGCGCCTGGGAGACCCCGGTCAGGGGTCACCGATGCGGAATCGCTGCGACCTGTACATCGCGGGCGAGAGACGGCACGGTCATGAGCGCCAGGCCTCGGCGGCCACCGGAAGACGGGCCACCACCCCGTCCGCCAGCCGCTCGAACTCCCCTCTCAAAAACGGCGCGGCCAGCCGGGCAAACCCCTTGAACCTCAGCGACGCACGGTACGTCAGCCGCGTGGACGTCCCCTCCTCGGCAAAGCGGAGGTCGTCCTGCGACGTCACCGTCCTGTTCTCCCCGACGAACATCAGCCGGGCGGACTCCCTCACGACGAGCTCGTATCGCAGCTCCGTCGTACGACCCCGGAACCGCGACGTGTTCCGCCACTGCGCCCCCACCTGCACCGGCCCGTCGCCGAGCCGCACACAGCGGACGGTGCCAGGATCCCACTGCTCGGCGCGCCCGAAGTCCTCCAGGTACGCCACGACCTCGGCCAACGGTCGACGCACTATGACCACCCGCTCCACACTGATCACCGCAACAACCTTCCTCCTGCACTCCCACCGGCGCACTCGACGGAGCCGGTCACCTTCCCTTCCGCCCCGCAGGCCCCTCCGGATGCACAGGCGGCGCGCCGAAGGCACCCTGCCCGTCCGTCGCGGTCTGCCATGCGCTGTCGGAACCCATCAGGTCGGCAGACCACGAGCCCCCTCCGTACGGGCACCGTTGAGCGTTACGCCCGTGAGCCGTGCGCCTCGCAGGTCCGCGTCGGTCAGATTGGCTCCGTTGAGGTTCGCCCCGGTCAGGTTGGCCCTGCGCAGGTCGGCCCCTGAGAGGTCGGCTCCCGTCAGGTCGGCGTCGGTGAGGTTCGCGCTCTCGGTGACGGTGCCGGAGGTGATCCTCGCTTGGAGGGAGGTGTCCAAGGTGCTGAACTTCGCGCCGCGCAGCCGGGCGGTCGCCAGGGACGCGTCCGTCAGGTCGGCGTCGACCAGGACCGCTTCCGTCAGGTTCGCACCGGTGAGGTCCGCACCGGTGAGGTCCGCGTCCCAGAGCAGAGCGCGGGAGAGGTCGTTCGGATTCAAGGGCACGGCGGTGTCCGGTCGGGACAGGAACGTTCCCCGCAGGATCGCGCCACTGAGATCCGCGCCGGTGAGGTTCGTGTCCACGACGTTCGCGCCGGACAGGTCCGCGAACGTCAGGTCGGCGTCCCGGAGGTCGGAGCGCAGGAGTTGCGCCCCGCTCAGATTGGCCTCGCCGACGAAGGCGCTGCGCAGGTCCACGCCCGACAGCGTGGCGTGGCGCAGATCCGCCCCTTCGAGGTTCACGTACCCGAACGGGGCACGCTCGTCAGGCAGAGCGCCGCCCTCGGGAACCCTCGCGGCGTCCCGGAAGTTCCAGGTGGAGAGGAACAGTCCCCGCAGGTCCGCCCGGTTCCAGTCGACCTGAGTGTCCTTGTCGTGGCCGGGGGAGCGGCGGGCCAGCACGTCCACGACGGCCGCCACGTCCGTGGGCGGTCGGTGGGCGGCGGGCGTCTCCTGCCCCGGCGGTGGTGCCGCCGGCTCCTTCACGAAGCCGGTCGTGGGAACGCTCGCGTGGCGCCGCACGTACGCGGAGAGGACGAGGACGATCCTGGGCTGGTCGCGCGGTGAGTCCTGCATGATGCGCTCCAGTGCGTAGATCCCACCGAAGCGCACGTCCAACGACGGGGAACCGAGATTGGTGATCGCGTCGTTGAACCGGGTGGTGAGCTGGCCCTGCTCGGCGACCCGTACCTCCCGCCACGTAAAGAGCAGCGCCACCAGGGCCGCCAGACCAGGGAGGACGGCCACCGCGAGCACGGACCACTGCGGTCTGCCATGACGGTCAGGATCGGAAGCGCTCGTACCGCGGCGGCGGCGGCGCCTGCGCCGCGCCTCGCGCAGATACGCGCTTCGATTCGGTCCTTCGCCGCGCGTTCGTCCTCTCACCCGCCCATCGGAGTCGACGGAGCTCGGAACGGGCCGACGCCACACCGCCGGAGCACCCGATCGACGTAGACGCCGCAGCACCGCGCACCGCGCGCCCCGGCGGCGATGGCCGCCGGGGCTGGGACAGGCACCGGTCAGCGTGGTGCGGCTTCCGGCTCCGGCTCCGGCTCCGGGCCCTGGGCGTGGGACGAGGCCTGGGCCTCGGACGCACCCTCACTCAGGCTTCGCAGCGAGCAGTCGGGGTTGCGGACGGCCGAGTCCAGGAACGCGGCGAACGACGCACCCCATTTCGCCACGGTCCGGGCGCTGAACAGGTCCGTGGAGTACTCGAAGGTGACGGTGAGCATGTCGTTCATGGACTCCACGACGACGTAGAGCTCGTTGCGGGCCACCTCGCTGGTGGGCAGCCCCCGGACCGTCGTCGACACCGATGACATGTCGAGCACGGGGGGCGGAGTGGTGACCACGGTGAACAGGACGGTGGGGAACAGGTCCTCCGGTGCCAGATCGGAGACCAGGCGGACGACGTCCATCAGGGGTAGGTCCTGGTGGTCCAGGACGGTGAACAACGTCACCCCGAGCCGTCGGACCAGACCGGCGAACGTTTCGTCGCCGTCGATCCGGGCCCGCAGCAGGACCGAGTCGCCGATGAGTCCGACCACGTCCGCGCGCTCGGGCTGCGTACGGTTCGCGCTGGACACCGGGAGCACGATGTCGCCGAGGACGCCGCTGAGCCCCGAGAGCCAGGTGGAGAAGGCCGCCGCCAGCACGGTGTACGGGGTCGCGCCGAGCCGTACGGCCGTCGCTGCCACGCCGCGAGAGGTGGCGTCGGCGAGGGTCAGGGACAGCAGGGCACCTCGGCCCGACAGAACCGCCGGCCGGGGCTTGTCGTACGGCAGCGTGGGGCGCAGCGGTACGGCGTCGAGTTCGGCTCGCCAGAACCGTTCGAGCTGCGTGCGGCGACCCTCGTCGAGGGAGTGCTCGGCGCGGGCGACGTCGGTGAACTGGGCGGCCGGTGCCGGAAGAACGGCCTCGCCGCCCATCCGCCGCGCGTTGTACAGCTCCGCCAGCTCGTGCCAGATGATCCCCATGGACCAGCCGTCGCAGATCGCGTGATGCAGGACGGTGACCAGTACCCAGCGGTCCGCGCCGAGGCGGGCCAGACGGAAGCGGAAGAGAGGCGCGCGGTCCAGCGCGATGATCTCGGCCGCCTGCTCCTGGCACCACGATTCGACGTACGCGTGAGGGGTGTCGGGCCCTGGTGTCGCGGGCAGGTCCGTGATCGACAGGTCCACGGGAACCTCGTCCAGGATCTCGACGACATGCAGCCCGTCGTCGCGCCGCACAGCGCGGCTGCGCAGTGCGTGGTGGCGCCCCACCAGGTCTCGCAGGGCCCCGGTCAGGGCCTTGAGGTCCAGGTCGCCGCTGAGATCGATGCGGTGGGCGACGTTGTAGACGCTCGGGTCGGAGTGAGCGTGGTGACGTCGCCATAGCCGACGCAGGGTGGAGGGCATGGGTGCGCTGTCCACCACCCGGGCGTTGCCGTTGCCGTTGCCGTTGCCGTTGCCGATGCGGATGCCCTTGCCGTCGGCGGCTGCGTCCGGGCCATGCTCGGCGTCCGGGTCATGCTCGGCGTCAGCGGAGTGCGAGGCATCCGCGGCTTCGGCGGCTTCGCAGCGGGCCGCGATGCCGCGCACGGTGGGCTCCAGGAAGAAGTCGGCCATGGAGAGGGGTATGTCCACCAGCTCCCGCATGCGGTTCAGCAACCGGATGGCGCTCAGCGAGTGGCCGCCGAGCTGGAAGAACGACACGGTCACGGGCACGTGGGGGACATCGAGTACCTCGCGCCACAGGTCGTGCAGGGAATGCTCCAGGGTGGTGGCGGGCAGGGCGGCGTCTTCCCGCTCGCTCGCCTCCGGCGAGGGCTCGGGCAGGGCAGCGCGATCCAGCTTTCCGGAGGAGTTCACCGGCAGCCGCTCCAGGAACGCCCAACGGCGCGGCACCAGATGGTCGGGGACCGTGGCGGCCAGGGCGGTGCGCAGGGAGTCAGAACTCACCGCCGGGTCGGCGGGAACCACGTAGGCGACGATTTCCGTCTCGCCGTGGCGGTCGAGGCGCGGAAGGACGGCTGCTGACCGGACGCCGGGCAGCGCGGCCAGCGCCGCCTGGATTTCACCGGGCTCGACCCGGTGTCCCCGGATCTTGACCTGGTCGTCGGCGCGCCCGCAGTACTGGAGCGTGCCGTCCGTGCGCCAGCGGCCGAGATCGCCGGTGCGGTACAGCATGCCGGGCACGCCGGCCGGTGCACCGTCGACGAATGCCGCGGCGGTCTCTTCGGGACGGCCGTGATAGCCGAGTGCCACGGGCACTCCTCCCACGTGGATCTCACCGACGGTCCCTGCCGGGACCTTGTTCCCGGCCGTGTCGAGCAGCAGGACGCGAGCGCCCGGCACCGGTGTGCCGATCGGCGGCCACGGCTCACCCTCGGGGTCGACCCGGTGGGAGGTCGTGATCACCGACGCCTCCGTGGGGCCGTACTGGTTGTACAGCGCGCACGCGGGGTGCGCGGTGAGGAAGCGGCGGAGGGCGGAGGTGAGCTGGAGCGCTTCGCCTGCCGAGTACAGCTCACGCAGCGTGGGAAGTTCCGGCCCGGTCTCCATCAGGTACTTCAACGGGGTGCAGGGCATGAACAGACGCTCCACACCGTGGCGGCGCACCGCCGCGGAGACGGCCGCCGGGTCGTGCCGCACCGCGTCGTCGATGAGGACGAGGGCGGCGCCCGAGGCCAGCGTGGTGAAGATCTCCTGCACGCTCACGTCGAAGGCGGGCGAGGTCCACTGCAGGGTGCGCAGCGCGGGTTGGTTCTCCAGGTGCCGGAGCACCAGGTTCACCGGACCGCGATGGGGCACCAGCACGCCCTTGGGCCGGCCGGTCGAACCGGAGGTGTGGATGCAGTACGCGGGATCCTCGGGACCGACCCCGCCATGAGGCACCCCCTCCGCACGGTCGTCCGAGGGGCCGTCCGCGCTTCCGCCCGAAGGGCCGTCCGCACTGTGGCTCGAAGGGCTGTCCGCGCTTCCGCCCCAACGGATGTCCGTACTGTCGTCCGCGGTCTCGGCGGTGTCCACGAGGAAGACGGGCAGGTGTTCCGCGAGCTGTTCGTGGGCGGCCAGTGCGGTGTGGTCGGTCAGCAGCAGGACGGGAGCGCCGTCGTCGAGGAGTCCGGTCAGCCGAGCGGTCGGCACCGCCGGGTCGAGCGGCAGATAGGCGGCCCCGCTCTTGAGCACGCCCAGGAGCGCGGTGATCAGTCGCGGACCACGCGGCAGGAGCACCGCCACGCGTTCCCCGGGCGCCGAGCCTCGCGCGCGCAGCTGTCGGGCGAGCCGGTTCGCACGGCGGTCCAGCTCCCCGTACGTCACCTGCTCCTCGTCGCTGACCAGAGCTACGGCCTCCGGGGTACGCAGCGCCTGCCGTTCGAAGAGGCCGTGCAGCGTGTCCGACACCGTGGGCAGCGGCTCGTCGAGGCGCCCGAGGCGGTCCAGGTTCGCGCGGTCGGTGCCGGTGAGCGAGGTCAGCTCGTCGAGAGGCGCGCCGGGGTTGTCGAGGACGCCCCGCAGCACGTGTTCCACGTACTCGAGGAAACGGCGCACGGTGTCCGCGTCGAACAGGATCGAGTCGTACTCGATCGTGAAGCGGACGCCGTCACGGTGGTGTGTCAGATAGACGCTCAGATCGAACGGGGCGCGGGCGCTCGGCACGTCGAGCAGCTCGGCCGACAGCCGCGGCGGGTCGAAGTCCACCTCGGAGGCGTGCTCGAACTCGACCATGACGTCGAAGAGCGGGTTGCGGCCGGGGCTGCGCTGCGGAGCGAGGGCGGCCACCAGCTCGTCGAAGGGGACGTCACGGTGCTCGTACGCCGCCGTGCTCGTCGCACGCACCCGGCTGATCAGCGTGCTGAAGTCCGGGTTGCCGGCCAGGTCGAGGCGCAGCGGCACGGTGTCCAGGAAGACGCCCACGTGGTCCTCGGTGCCGGGCTGCCGGGCGGAGACCGCGGTGCCCACGACCACGTCGCGCTGACCGCTGAACCGGCCGAGCACCGCGCCGATCGCGCTCGTCAGCACCATGAAGAGGGTGGCACGCCGGCTCGCCGCGAACGAGCGCAGCCGACCGGTGAGTTCGACGTCCAGAGAGTGGGTGAGGCTCGCCCCGACCCCCGACCTGACCCCTGGTCGGGGCCGGTCGGTGGGCAGGCACAGCTCCTGGGCGCCGTCCAGCGCTCCGCGCCAGAAGTCCAGCGACGCGGCGTGCGTGCCCTCGTCGGGGCGAGGTGGCGCGGGCAGGGCGGGTAGCGGGGGCAGTGCCGGATCGCCCTGTGCTCCCGCGCGGTAGAAGGCAGCCAGGTCGCGGACGAGAACGGCCGTGGAAGAGGAGTCGAAAACGATGTGATGGGCCATCAAGAACAGAAGGTGCCGCTCCTGGGACAGCCGCAGCAGCCGCGCCGTGACCAGCGGCCCGTCGGCCAGGTCGAGCGGCCGCCGCCCCGCGTCCCGCAACGCGGCCCGCAGGGCCTCGTCTTCCGTCTCCCCCGAGTGGTCGTCGACGGGGAGATCTATCGGCCGCCCTGCTTCCCGCACCTCCTGATACGGCACCCCTTGGAGGTCGCCGAACACCGTCCGCAGGGCCGGGTGGCGCTCCGTGACCCGGTGCAGCGCGGTCCGCAGCGCTCCCGCGTCCAGCGGTCCGTCGAGGCGGATGGCCTTGGGCTCGTGGTACATGGAGGTGCCGGGGTGCAGCTGTTCCACGAACCAGATGCGGCGCTGCGCCGGGGTGAGGGGCGTGCGCGTCGGAGCGGTTGCGGTCCGCCCTTCAGCGCGCTTCTCGGGGAGCGCGGACATCTCGGAAAGCCCGACGCTGCTGCCGGTATCGCCGGACGGCTCCGCAGATTGCTCGGGCCTGCTCCGGCGCCGGACCCGGTCGAGGACGGGCAAGGCGGCCAGGACCTTCTCCTTGGCCACGCCGAAGTCCACGAAGCAGGCGATCTCATCGGCCCCGGCGTCCACCAGGCGCCGCACCGTGGCGGCGGCGGTGTGCTCGTCGCCGATCAGGGCGCGGGAGTCGCAATAGCGCTCGTAGGCGCGCCCGAGCAGGAAGTCCACGTCGTCGTCGGTGGAGGTCGCCAGGTCCACCTGGACGCCGAGACTGTTGGTCACCTGGTCGAACAGGGACAGCGAGGAGCGCAGGTACGAGATGAAGGGCCGGTACGCCTCGGCCCGCGCGCGCTCGGCGTCCTCGTCCAGGTAGGTGTGTACGAGCACCACGACCCGGCCGGCCGCAGGGTCGAGTCCGTGCTCGGCCCGCGTACGTCGGTACAGCGCGACGTTCTCGGCCAGCTGCTCGACGGTCTGCGCCATCAGGTTGGTGACCACGCCCAGGCCTTCCGCGGCCGCCCGGCGGTAGCTGTCGGGGTTGCCCACCACGGCCACGTACAGCGGAAGTTGTTCCTGGACCGGGCTCGGCTGGAGCCGGATCTCGACGGGCTTCCCGTCGCCACCGGTGGTCGCCAGCCGCTGTCCCGACCACAACTGCCGTACGGTACGCAGCTGCTCGTACATCACCTCACGGTGCCGACCGAAGTGGTGGGGAGCGAGCGTGAAGTCCGTGGCGTGCCAGCCACTCGCCACGCAGAGGCCCGCCCGGCCGCCGGATATGTTGTCGACGACCGACCACTCCTCCGCCACCCGGATGGGGTTGTGCAGAGGTAGCACGACGGAGCCCGCGTTCAGCCGGATGCGGTTCGTGCGCGCCGCGAGTGCGGCGGCGAGCACGGAGGGGTTGGGGAAGAGCGCGCCGAAGGAGTCGAAGTGCCGCTCGGGAAACCACAGGGAGTGGAACCCGTTGCGGTCAGCGAATTCCGACGACTCCATGATCAGCGCGTACTTGTCGTGCGCCGCCTCCTCGGGATAGTCCCCGAAGAAGTAGAGGCTGAAGTCGCAACCGGAGGGTGGGGCGGTGGGCTGGGCCGGCGCGGGCACCGGCCTCGATGCCGGGGACGGTGCCGAGGCTCGGGACGGGACCGCAGGCGCCTGCGTGGGGGCGGGAGCAGCCGGGGCGGTGGTAGGGAGGGGAGCCGCCGTCGTCATGGTGGGGTGGGGAGCTGCGGGTGCCGTGGTGGGGACGGGAGCCGCCGGTGTCACGGCGGGGACGGGAGCTGCCGGCGCCGACGGCGCCGCGGGCGAGGCCGCGAGCAGGGCGAGCTGCCCGTTCATCAGTCCACCGACCTGGTCCAGGAGCTGCCGAGCCACCCCGAGCTGCTGCGTGAACAGGTCGTGCAACTCGCCCGGTACCCCGGGAGCAGAGGAGGCCGGAGCCGGCGCCAGGTCCGTGACCTGCTCGGCGACCGGAGAACCCGCCGGGGCCTCCGGAGCCGCCGCCACGTCCGCGACCTGCTCGGCGACCGGAGAGCCCGCGGGGGCCTCCGGAGCCGCCGCCACTTCCATGACCCGCTTGGCGGCCGGAGAGCCCGCGGAGGCCTTGGCGGAGACCTCCGCCCACACCTCGCCGCCCCCCAGCTCCACCAGCAGTTCGGCCAGCCCGCGCGGAGTGTCCGCGGTGTCGAACAGCTCCCGCACCGGGACACGTACGCCGTACCGCTGGTCCAGCTCCGCCGTCAGCCCCATCAGGGACAGGGAGTCCGCGCCGAGCTCGAAGAACGAGCTGTCGGGCAGCACATCGGCCGGATCGTGGCCCAGCTTGCGGGCGGTCAGCTCACACACGGAGCTGAGAAGTCCGTCCGGCGTCGAGGAGGCCGAGAGTGCGCGGGAGGGCTGGGTCGATGTCACGGACACCTCGGGAGGTAGGGGTGGTTCCGGTACGGGGGAGGGCCCGGGAGGCGCCGGACGCCGAGGCGCCCGGTCGACGGGCTCGCCGAACGGCAGGGGGCGCCTCCGCAGCGGATGGCCCGGCAGCGGGACTCGGCTCCCCGAGGGAGTGAGCGCACGCCAGTCCAGCTCGGCACCCCTGCGGTAGAGGGTGCCGAGCGACGTGAGCAGGCCGTGCACCTGGCGCTCAGGCGTGTCGCCCGCGCCCTGACCGGTTACCCAGCGGCTCGCCGGGACGCAGTGCCGGCCGACACCGGTGAGGGTGGCGCCCGCCCCGATCTCGACGAAGTCGTCACAGCCCCGCGCGGTGGCCGCGGCCATGGCCAGGTCGAATCGGACCGGCTGCCGGGCGTGGCGGCAGAGGTAGTCCGCGTCGGCGACCCACCCGGGGGTGCGCACCTCGCCGTCGACGGCGGTCACCAGCGGGATTGCCAGGGGCCGGTAGACCGCCTTTTCCGCGTAGCGCCGGAATTCCTCCAGTACCGGTTCCATCGTGGGGGAGTGGAACGCACGGTCCACGGGCAGCGCCTTCCACCGCAGCCCCTCGGCGTCGAGCAGTTCGGCGGTCCGTGCCAGCACCTCGGACGCACCGGCAAGCACGATCGCCCCCGGCCCGTTGACCGCGGCCACCACAGCACCCGCCGTCCTGGCCACCCGCTCGGCGTTCGCCTCGTCGGTCCGGACGGCCAGCATGCCGCCAGGCGCGGCATCCATCTGCATCAGGCGCCCACGCGCCGCGGTGAGCCGCAGACCATCCTCAAGGGACAGGCCACCCGCCGCGTACAGAGCCGCGTACTCGCCGACGCTGTGGCCGAGGAGCAGGGCGGGACGGACACCGGCGGCACGCCACACGTCGGCGAGCGCGGCCTGGTGGGTGAAGAGGGCTGCCTGGGCCGTCTCAGTGGGCCAGACCGCGTCGCCCGCGTCGCCCGTATCGTCCTCACTTTCCGAGGGGGCTTCCTGGTCGACAAGCAGCGACAGCAGGTCGGCGCCGCCCTCCTCGTCTGCGAAAAGCCGCGCGCACCGGTCGATCGTGCGCCGGGCATCCGGGTACGCCCGGTACAGGCCCGCCGCCATGCCGCGGCGCGCGCTGCCCTGCCCGGCAAAGGCGAAGGCGACCGGTCCGAGCGGCGCGGCCGGCGCGGCCGGCGGTTCGCCGAGGGACCGCGCCAGCTCCTCGGCGTCCCGACCGACGGCCGTCGTGCGCGCGCCCCGGTGCGGCCGACCCAGCGCCAGGGTGGCCGCCACGTCCGCGGCCCGCTCCATGGGGTGTCGTCGCAGGTGGTCCCGCAGTCGTCCGGCGTACTCCGGCAGCGCTTCGGCGTCGCGGGCGGACACGGGGACGAGTACCGGAAGGTCGGAGACGGCGGCGGCCCCGGACACCGGCCTCACGGTCTCCTGGTACTCCTCCAGCACGACGTGGGCGTTGGTGCCGCCGACACCGAGCGCGCTGACTCCCGCCCTCCGCGGCACGCCGTCCGGGACCGTCCACGGCCGCAGCTCGGTGGCCAGGGTGAGCGGACCGCCCGCCAGCTCCAGTCCGGGGTTGGGCCGGCTCAGGTGCAGAGTGGGCACCAAGGTGCGGTGTCGCAGCATGAGCACCGTCTTGATCAGCCCGGCCATGCCGGCGCAGCTGTCGAGGTGCCCGATGGCCGGCTTCACCGAGCCGACCGCACAGAATCCCGTACGCCGGGTGGACTCGCCGAGGGCGCGGCCGAGCGCCCGCAGCTCCACGGGATCGCCGAGCCGGGTACCGGTGCCGTGCGCCTCGACGTACGAGATCGTCTCCGCGGGTACGTCCGCCCTGCGCAGGGCCTGACGCACCACCTCGGCCTGGCCCGCGACCCCGGGCGCGCTGAAACCGACCTTGTCCGCACCGTCGTTGTTGACGGCCGAGCCCAGGATCACGGCGTGCACGGTGTCGCCGTCGGCGAGGGCTCGGTCGAGCCGCTTGAGCAGGACGGCGGCCACGCCGTTGCCGCCCACCGTGCCGTCGGCCGCCGCGTCGAAGGCGCGGAGGCGCCCGGTGGGCGACAGGATCGACCCCGGCTCGCTGACGTAGCCCGACTCCTGCGGCAGATGCACGGCCGCGGCCCCGGCCAACGCCAGGTCCGTCTCACCGCTCAGCAGCGCCTGTACCGCGAGGTGCACGGCGACCAGCGAGGTGGAGCAGGCGGTCTGCACACCGATGGCGGGACCCGTCAGCCCGAGCCGGTACGCGACGCGAGTGGCGAGGAAGTCCGGCTGCCGACCGACGGCCCGCTGGAGGGCGACCCCCGGCTCCGCCCCGCCGCCCGCCCCGCGACCCGGGTCTTCCGGACCGTCCGCCGACTCCTGCTGGTGGTCATAGAGATTCATGCCGGAGCCCGCGAACACACCGATGCGTGTGCCCGCCGCGGTGGACTCGTAGCCGGCGCTCTCCAGCGCCTGATGGCAGCACTCCAGGAAGAGGCGGTGCGCCGGGTGGGTGAGGCCGGCTTCCTTGGGACTGATGCCGAAGAAGTCCGGGTCGAACCCGTCGACACCGTCAAGGACCCCGCCCACGGGTACGTGCCCGTGGAGGCGTTCCTGTCCGACTGCCGCGACTTCCGTCTCCCCGAAGACCCGGATGCTGTCCACACCATCGCGAAGATTCGCCCAGAACGTGTCCGGCGAGTCCGCGCCGGGGAACCGCAGCGACATCCCGACGATGGCGATCCGCCGCTTGGCGTCGTCCGCGGAGCCATCGGCGGGATCGGGATCGGGATCGGGTTCGGTATCGGGCTTGGGATCGGGATCGGGACCAGGACCGGGTTCGGTATCGGGCTCGGGATCGGGATGGGGAGCCGCCACGGCGGTCGCGGCAGAGCCCTCCGCGGCAGGGTCCTGCGGGGTAGAGCCCTCCGCGGGAGGGGCGGATTCCGCGAGGTGCGCGGCGAGCGCAGCGGCCGTGTGGTGCTCGAAGAGCGCCGTCTGGGCGATGCGGACACCGAGCCGCTCTGCCAGCCGGGCACGCAGCTGCACGAGCCGCACCGAGGTCAGACCCAGCTCGTAGAAGGGAGCCTTTACGTCCACCGTCGAGCCTTCGAGCAGAGCACCCAGCTCCTCCCGCACCGCACGTGCCACCGTGTCGGCGAAAGCGGCGGTGGGCAGGGGAGCGGTGGCCCCGCTCCGCACCTCGGGAGCGGCGGGCGCCCTGACGAGGTCCCCGGCGATGAGCCGGTCGCGCAGCTCCGCGCGGCGAATCTTCCCGGCCGGAGTACGGGGGAACTCCCCGACCGGTACGGGCAGGACGTGGGCTGCGGTCAGCCGGAGCCGGCTGAACAGGGCGGCACGCACCTCAGCCGCGATCCGTAGGTCTGCACGGGCGCCGCGGCTGACGAAGAGAACCGCCAGTTCGTCGGTGCCCCGTACACGGTCCGGTACGCCGCAAGCGGCCACCTCACCCTGGCGTACGCCGTCGACGGCAGCGGCGGCCTCCTCCACCTCATGGCAGTGGACGTTGTGCCCGTTGATGATGATGAGGTCCTTGCGCCGGCCGGTGATCACGACTTGCCCCTCGGAAAGGAACGCCAGGTCACCGGTGTCGAGCCACTCCCGGCCCGCCGGGTAGGCCGCCGCGTCCGCCTCCGGGTTGTCGACGTAGCCGGGTGTCAGGCGCGTGGCCGAGTGCACCTGGAGCCGGCCGATCCTGCCGTCGGGCACGAGGACGTCATGGTCGTCGACGACGCGCAGCGTGACACCGTGCGCGGGCGCGCCCGCCGCGACGAAGGTGACGCAGTCCACCTCCGGCGTCTGCGGACCCGCCGCCACCGGGTCACCGCTCAGGCTGCTCTTCAGCAGGCGGTGCACCGTGCCCGGCCGGTCGAGCCGCCCGTACGTGACCCCCGTGACCGTCTCCGCCATGCCCCACGCCGGAACGATGTGCCCCTTGCGTATCCCGTACGAGGCCGTGGCGTCGAGGAAGCGCTCCAACACGGGCAGGACGATCTGCTCGCCTCCGCACACCACCGACTTCAAGTCACTCAGGTCCCACCGCCGTGCCGTGGGGTCCTCCGGCCTGCGGGCGAGCGCATCCACGACGAGCTGGTAGGCGAAGGTCGGAGCCCAGCCGTGCCGCGCGCCGTGTTCGTCCATCAGGTCGAGCCAGCGCAGCGGGTCCGCCAACACGTAGTCGGTCGGCGCGTGCACGTTCGTGCAGCCCGCGAAGACGGCGAGCAGGTGGTACAGCAGGAAGGCGCCGCTGTGGTCGACCGGCAGCCAGTTCACCATGGTGTCGTCCGGACACACGTCCAGGATGCGGCGGCTGCTCGCCGCGAAGTCCGCGAGCCCGGCATGCGTCAGGCGCGCGGCCTTCGGCACCCCCGTACTGCCGGACGACAGCATCAGCAGGGCGGTGTCGGCTCCGTCCGGCTCGAAGCGGTCCTCGGCAGGCGCTGCGGACAGGCCGTCCCGCGCGAGCACCGTACGCAGCGAGGGCGCAGCCTGCGCAAGCGCCGCCGCACCGATCTCGTCCGTGAGCACCAAAGGCCCGCCCAGCAGTTCGTGCGCTTGCAGCAGGCGCTCCAGAGCCGGGGACCCCGCCAACGGCCGCTCCGCAAGGGCCGCGGGAAGTACGCCGCCGAGCAGGCATGCCCAGAAGGCGGGGAAGAACTCGGCCAACGGCAGCCCGCACAACAAGACCGTGTCTCCGCGGCGCACCCCGTTCGCCCGCAGCGCGGTGAGCAAACGCCGTGCCCTGTCGAGGAGTTCGGCGTACGACTGGCCGGACGCCCTGCCATCGGAGTCGAGCGTGACCACGGCCCCCGAGGCGGACTGGGCGGAACGCAGTAACGCCTCTACGGCGTCACGCGGATCATCCTTCGTCCATTCGAGCTCAGGTCCCCGACAGAGTGCTTGTCCCGTTAGGCGCTTGCGCTTCATGTGTTCCTCGCTTGACTTCGAGAGAGTGCTTGCGACCTTCGTCGGCGCGCGAAGCGCGACGTCGACGGGTCGAGACGTACAGCCACGTCAGCAGGACCAGGGCGCCGCAGAGCGCGACGCCGTGGAAGGCACTCACGACCACGGCGGCGGGCAACCTCTCCAGTGCCGCCGCGGTCACGATGGTGCCGAGAGCGAAGCCGGACTGCTCGGCCGCTGCAGACAGGCCGAAGAGACGGCTCCGCAGCGGCTCGGCGGCGGCCTGGAGGCGTGACGCGTAGACGATCTCGGTCCACCCGTCCGCGAACCCCGCCGACGCGGCCGCCGCCACCACGACGGCCGCGGGCAGCCCCCAGAACACCGCCGCGAACGACAGCGCCATCGCGCACGTACCGAGAGCGAACGCCCGCTCCCCCCAAGCCGCCTCGCTCTTCCTCCGACGGAGCACCAGGTGGGCGAGGAACGTCCCCACCGCCCAAGTGGCCCAGAAGCGGGTCATGAACAGAGCGGATTCGCCCGGATGCGCGTCATGCGCCACCACCGGCAGGGCGACGTTGTGCGACGACGACGCGAACGCGTCGAGCCCTCTGAGCGCGATCATCATGATCAGCAGGCCGGACAACGGCACACCCGCCCGCCGCCACCGGAACCGCGACCCCCGCACAGGACTCTCCGGCCGCCCCGCGGCCACCGGATCCGCAACGGTGTCCGATGCCTCCGTACCACTGTCCCCGGCCCCGCGCCCGCCCGCACCCTCCGCTGCCCGCCGTATCGTCAGAAGGGTCACTGCGGACACGGCGAACCCGGCCGCGTTGCAGGCAAAGGCAAGCGGAAAGCCGCCGAAGGCGATGACAGGAGCCGCCGAGGCGAAGCCCACCACCGTGGCCAGAGAACGCCCCATCACCAGGGAACCGTTCGCACGGGCACGCGCCGCCCCGCCGACCAGCGCAGGGATCCAACTGCGCAAGGCGACCGTGGAAAACGTATTGCCCGCACCAAGGACGGCGACAGCCGAGGCCAGCACCCATACCGAGGTACGTCCACCACCCAGCGCCAGGACGACCATCGCGACCCCCCGGGCGACATCCGCACCGATCATCACGGTCCGATGCGCGACCCAACTCAGCAGCCTGCTCACCACGAACCCCGCCACGAACCCGCAGAACAGCCGCAGCGCCATCACGGCGCCCACCCCGAAGGCCGTACCCGTCACCGTGTAGGAGAACAGCCCCAACGCGATCAGGCTCAGATAATTGCCGCACGCCGAGACGGCGTACGCGGAGACAAGAAGGCGAAACCGGAGCCCCAGGCCCGCCGGCCGCCGGGCATCCTGCCCGTCTGCCGGGCGCGCGCGACGCGCCCGTCCTGTGCCGTACATGGGAGCCACTCCGATCTCGTTCCGCCCTCGGGCCGCCGGGGCAGGGCCGTGGACGTTCCGCCGGTTCCCTTCGACGCTCCGCGCCCCGCACCCTTGTTCCGGGCACTCCCTGCCGAGGGGAGACGAGCCACACAGGGGGTGACGGCATGTTTTACAAGGGCGAACGCCCGAGCCACTGCCAGTGGATCATCTGATCGTTTGCTGATGTGTGTCAATGCATGATCATCGACCGACGATCGACCCTGTCACGTCCAAGTGCCGAACAGGGAAACGTAGATGGACCTTTCCGGCCACTTCGACGCAGGAAAGGGTGCTCGCAACCGCCTACGGAACGGGGCAGTCAACGGCACCCGGGAGGAGAACGACCTCACTGCCCTACGGGCTGCAGCCCTGCCGCGTGCAGGCCTGCCCGCGCGGTCCACGTACGCGCGCGCCATTCTTCCCCGTGGCTCCTGCGGCGACGGCGCGCGCGGGCCGATCCAGCCCCGGGCCGAACCCTGGCGAGCGCCACCGACCCGGCCCTGAGGCCCAGCCGCCCTTCACACCCACCAGGTCAGGACCTCCTAGGGCCTGTGTGATGTCGTGATCAGTTCCTGGGTTCTGGCCTCTCCGCGGGGTGGATCCCGGTAGGACTGTGGTCGTGACGCGTAGGCAACTCACCAATGCCCAGTGGAAGTTCATCGAGCCGTATCTGCCGATCGGTAGGTACGGTCCGTATCCGGAGCGGTTGCGGGAGCAGTTCGAGGGTGTGATCTGGCGGTTTAGGTCCAGTGGTCAGTGGCGGGAGATGCCTG
>NZ_JBFPNH010000056.1:0-37533 GCF_040815545.1 Streptomyces sp. LMG1-1-1.1
GCGCGGGCCAGCGCGGGCGTACCCGGGCCCACGCAGGGGCGGCGGGCGGCGGGCGCGGGCCCGTGCAGGGGTCGGTGGGTGGCGGGTGCAGGCAAGCGCGGGCGTCGGTAATGGCGGGCGCGGCCCCACGCTGGGTGGTGGCGGCCGCGGGCAAGTGCGCGGGCCCCCGCGGGCGTCGGTGGGTGGCGGGCGGGGGCGAGTGCGGGCTTACGCCGGAGTGGGCGGCGGCGCGGGCCTACGTGGGAGTGGGTGGCGGCGCGGGCCTACGCGGGAGTGGGTGGCGGGCGCGGGCTGACGCGGGGCCGGGTAGGTCGGAGCTTGGGCAGGCGAGGGTCTGTGCCGGGCGGGGGATCATGTGGGTGGTTCAGGGGGGAAGGGGAAGTGAATGCAGTTGCGTGACGTCCGGCTTGGTGATGTCGATGCGTACGTGAGGATGCGGTGTGATCCGGTGATGATGGCCGAACTGGGCGGTCCGCTGCCACGGGAAGGTATGGAGGACAAGGTCCGGCGTGATGTCGAGAGGGCGGCGGGGGATCGCGACTGGATCAAGATGATCGTCCCTGACCCGGCGGCGCCTGAGGTCGTGGCGGGAACGGTGACCGTGTGGTCTCACGATGCGGAGGACGGGCCCGTGTCGGAGATCGGATGGATGGTCCTGCCGGAGTTCCAGGGGCGTGGACTGGCCAAGAGTGCGGTCCGCAGTGTGCTCGAACGGGCGAGGGACGAGGGCCGCTGGGGGCTCGTGCATGCGTTTCCGGCGCGGAGTAACGGTCCTTCGAACGGTATTTGTCGATCTCTCGGTTTTCGGTTCATCGGCGAATGCGAGGTGACGTTCGCTGAGCGGGTTCTGCGTACCAACCACTGGGTCGTCGACACCGGTACTGCCCTCGCACGGGCACGAGGGTGAGCGAGGGCTACTGAGGGGCCTCGGTCAGGGGCGGGTGGCCGGGTGGAGGGTCGGGGTCGGGGTGGGGGAGGTAGGGGTGGGGGGAGTGGGTGGGGTGCGGGGGGAGGTGCGGGTTTGGGTGAGGGCGGCGCCGGCGAGGACGATGAGGGCGCCGAGGGGGGTGTTCCAGGTGAGGTGTTCGTCGAGGAGGGCGACGCCGGCGGTGGTGGCGATGACGGGGATGAAGTAGGTGACCATGGAGGCCGTGGTGGGGCCGACCTCGGCGACGACGCCGTACTGGAGGAGCATCGCGTAGCCGGTGCCGAGGGCGCCGAGGGCGATGACGGCGAGGAGGGGGAGCACCTCGACGGACTTGGGGAGGGACGTGAAGAAGGGGGTGATCGCGGCGAGTTGGAGGGTGGCGAGGCCCACCTGGGAGGTGGCGAGGGAGAGGTGGGAGGCGCCGGTGCCGCCGAGGGTGCGGCGGACGTAGATCCAGCCGACGGCGTAGCTGAAGGAGGCGAGGAGGGCGAGGGCGGTGCCGGTCACGTCGAGGCCGGAGAAGCCCTGCCAGGCGCCCAGCACGGTGAGGACTCCCATGAAGCCGATGCCCAGGCCGGCGGCCCGGACCCGGGTGGGGCGGTCCTCGGAGAGGGCGACGAGGGAGAGGAGCATGCCCCAGAGGGGCGTCGTCGCGTTGCAGATGCCCGCGAGGGTCGAGGGGATGGTCAGCTCGGCGTACGCGAAGAGGGAGAACGGCAGGGCGTTGAGGAGCAGGGCCGCGACGGCGAGGTGACCCCAGGTGCGGGCGCCCCGGGGAAGGCGGTCGCGCTTCACGACGAGGGCGACGGCGAGGACGACCGTACCGAAGAGGAGCCGGCCGAAGGTGACCTGGAACGGGGCGAAGCCCTCCGTACCGACCTTGATGAACAGGAAGCTGAAGCCCCAGATGAGTGCGAGCGCGCCGAAGCGGACGCGCCAGTCGAGCAGGCGTGAGGTGTGGGCGGTGGCCGGGGTTGCGGGGCTCATGCAGTCAGGGTGACGGGCCCCACCTCTTAGGACAAGCGAGAATTCCTCGACCCCTTCGCTTAGGATCGCTTACATGTTGAACCTGGAGCGCCTGCGCACCCTCGACGCCGTCGCCCGGCACGGTTCGGTCAGCGGCGCGGCCGACGGGCTGCACGTCACGACCTCGGCCGTCTCCCAGCAGCTGTCCAAGCTGGAGCGCGAGGTCGGCCAGCAGCTGCTCGCCAAGAACGGCCGGGGCGTGCGGCTCACGGACGCCGGACTGCTGCTGGCCGAGCACGCCGCCCGCATCCTGTCCCAGGTCCAGATGGCCCAGGCCGACATCGAGGCCCAGCGGGGGCAGGTGGTCGGCGAGGTGCGCGCCGCGGCCTTCCCCACGGCGGCCCGGGGACTGTTCCCCGCCGCGCTCGCCGCCCTGCGCGAAGGCCACCCCGAGCTCCGGGTGCGTACGGCGGAGCTGGAGCCCGAGCAGGGGGTGCGCGCGGTGCTGCGCGGCGACGCGGACCTCGCCCTCGTCCTGGACTGGAGCAACAAGCGGGCGCCCGTGCCCGGCGGCCTTGAGCGTGCCCACCTCCTCGACGACTCCGCCGACGTGGCCCTGCCCGCCGGGCATCGGCTGGCCGGCCGCGAGGCGGTGGACCTGGAGGACTTCGCCGACGAGGAGTGGGTGTCCTGGCCCGAGGGCGAGTTCTGTCACGACTGGCTGATGTTCACCCTGCGCTCGCAGGGCATCGAGCCGCGCATCGGACACCTCGCGGGGGAGCACCACACGCAGCTGGCCCTCGTGGCGGCCGGGCTCGGCGTGTGCGTCACGCCCCGGCTCGGGCGTCCGGTGCCGGAAGGGGTCGTCTTCGTGCCCGTACGGCAGCAGGTTCGGCGGCACATCTACGCGACCTGGCGCGCCGACGCGGGCCGCCGGCCTTCCGTACGGGCGGTCGTCGCGGCGCTGAGTGCGGCGGCGGAGCCCCTGGGGAGCTAAGGGCCTTGGGTGCCCGACCCGACCCGACCCGCCCTGACCTGACCTGACCTGACCTGACCTGACCTGACCCGACCCGAACCGACCCGGGCCGGGCCGGGCCGCCCCGGACCGACCCCGGCTCGCGGCCGTCCGGCGTGGGGTGTCCGGTCGGTCAGAGGTCGGCGAGTTTGCGGAAGTCCCAGGAGGCGAGGGCGTCCGGGGTGAGGCGGAGCCAGGCGTGCCGGCCGTCGTGGGGCATGGCGTCCAGGCCGAAGTTCTTGGCGGCGAAGAGCTGTTCGGGGACGTCGAGTTCGGGGCACGGTTCGCCGGTGCGCGGGGACTCGCCGACGAAGACGGCGGTGCCCGAGAGTTCGACCCCGCGGAGGTCGCCGTAGTCCTCGCCGTCGTCGACCACGACGGCGATCCTCGGATCGGCGCGCAGTTCCGCCCAGCGGCGGCTGCGGGTCAGCGAGTACAGCCACAGAGAGGTCCCGTCCCAGGCGAACCAGAGTGCGCTGACGTGCGGCCGGCCGTCGGAGGAGACGGTCGCGACCCGGCAGGTGCGCTGTTCGGCGAGGAAGGAGTCGAGCTCGGCCGGGGTCATCATGATCCGGCGTCCACGGCGCTGTGCGACGGTCATCGTCCGCACCCTTCTGGATTTCTGATGAGACGTCAGAAAGCATGGAGGGCCATCCGCGCGCGTGCAAGGGGAGACCATGGGTCAGAGTTCGGCAGAACGGCTCGGGGAACGGCTCCGCCCGGACGGCGGCGTCGTCCTGCTCACCGTCGAGTGCCAGCAGGGGGTGGTCGGTCCGGACAGCGCGCTGCCCGAACTGGCCGCCGCCGCCCGCAGATCGGGCGCGCTGCGGAACGTCGCCCGGCTGGTCGCCGCGGCGCACCGGGCGGACGTCCAGGTGCTGCACGCCGTCGCCGAGCGGCGCCCCGACGGCCGGGGGGCCAACACCAACGCCCGGCTGTTCCGGGCCGCGGGCCGGCTGCCCGTGCAGCAGCACAGCGGCAGTACGGCGGTACGGATCGCCGCGCCGATCGAGGTCGCCGACGAGGACCTCGTGGTCCGGCGTCTGCACGGACTCTCGCCGCTCGCGGGCACCGACGTCGACGCGCTGCTCCGCAACCTCGGCTGCCGGACGCTGATCGTCACCGGCGTCTCGGCCAACGTGGCCGTGCCCAACGCGGTCTTCGACGCCGTGAACCTCGGCTACACGGTGGTCGTGCCCGGGGACGCCATCGCGGGGGTGCCGGCCGACTACACCCCCGCGATGATCCGTCACACCCTCGCCCTCGTCGCCACGATCACCACGACCGACGAGGTGCTGGACTGCTGGAAGGCTCCCCGCGGTCCGGGGCGGACCGGAGGTGCCGTCAGCCGAGGCTGATCTCCTCGCCCACCACCTGGATCGGCGTCGGGGGCAGCGGGGCGGACGCCGGGCCGGACTTCACGCTGCCGTCGGACACGTCGAAGTGGCTCTGGTGGCACGGGCAGACGATGACGCCGTCCTTGACGCTGCTCACGGCGCAGCCCTGATGGGTGCACTTCGAGGAGAAGGCCTTGAACTCGCCGGCCTTCGGCTGGGTGATCACCAGCCCCTGGTCGGCGAGCACCTTCCCGCCGCCCACCGGGATGTCGCCGGTGCGGGCGAGCGTGGCGCCTTCCGCTGCCGTGTTCTTGTCGTCCGAGCCGCCGCCGCAGGCGGCGAGCGCCGCCACCAGGCCCGCGCTGCCCGCCGCCGCGACCACCGTCCGGCGTGCCACTCCACTCATGTACTGCCCCTCTTCCCTCGGTGCACTGCTGTCCGTCATGACGGTACGTCTGTGACCTGTGTCCCGTTCACAGGATGGCGTCTTCGGGCGCCTTACAGTTCCCAGTAGAGTGTCGGAACTTGGACATCCTTCGATGAAAGTGTCCAGCTCCGGCGAACCCGGGGCCCGACACCGCCGGGACGGGGGCCACACACATGCCGACGCACTCGGTCAGCGCCCACCACGTACGGGCCGCACTCCTCGGCGCGGAGCGGCGCGGGGTGGCCGTGGCGTCGCTGCTCGCCCGCGCCGGACTGCCCTCCACCCTCGCAGACGAACCCCGCGCGCGCGTGACGGCCGAACAGTTCGGACAGCTCGTCAGGATGCTGTGGGCCACGCTCGATGACGAGTTGATCGGTTTCGGCGGCGCGCCCAGCAAGGTGGGGACCTTCGCGATGATGGCCCACGTCGCGGTCCACGGCAGCCGGGACCTGCGCGAGGCGCTCCGGCGCTGCCAGGCCTTCTACTCCCTCTTCCCCGCCGGACCGCGCTTCCGCCTCGTGGAGCCCGCGGCGGGGGAGGCCGGCGAACCCGACGAGGCCCGCATGGAGTTCGACGTCTCCGCGTACGACGATCCGCTCCACTTCGGCGCCGAGTCCACCGTGCTCGTCGCGCACCGCTTCGCCGGCTGGCTCATCCGCCGCCGGATCGGCCTGCGGCGGGTCGAGTTCGCCCACCCCGAACCCCGTCACGCCGGGGAGTACGCCCTCCTGTTCGGCGCGCCCCGGGTGTTCGGCGCCGGGCGCACCGCCGCAGTCTTCGACCGGGCGGACCTCGACGAGCCGGTCCTCCGCGACGCGGCGGCGCTCAAGGTCTTCCTCCGCCGCGCCCCGGTCGACGTGCTCGTCTGCGCCGACTACGGCAGTACGGCCACGGGCCGCGTGCGGCACCTGATCGGGAGGGCCCTGCCCGCCGGGCCGGTGCCGACGCCCGAACAACTCGCCGACCGGCTGTCCGTCAGCCCGCAGACCCTCCGCCGCCAACTGGCCGCCGAGGGGACCACGTACCAGCGGCTCCGCGACCAGGTGCGGCGTGATCACGCCATCGCCGAATTGGCCGGCGGCCGCGTCTCCATCGAGCGGCTCTCCCGCCAGCTCGGGTTCTCCGAACCCAGCGCCTTCCACCGGGCGTTCCGGCGCTGGACGGGCGAGACGCCCCGGGCGTACCGGACGAGGTCCCGGGGGGCCGCGGCGGACGTCGGCGGTCGCGGTCAACAACCGTGAGCGGTACGGTCACGGCCGCCGTCCGTGCCCCGTCCTACCGTCCCGCCATGACCGAAATCGACCGGTCCGGCGCCGCGAGGCCCCCGGACCCCACGCCCCGCCGGTGAACGCGCGCCGGGTGGCCGGTGTCGTCCTCGGGGTCGGTGTGCTGCTCAGTCTCGTCGCGGGTGTGGCGGTGACCGCGCTCGGTGTCAGGGTCGAGGGCACGAGCATGGCACCCACCCTCCAGCAAGGGGACCGGATCCTCGTCGCGCCGGGGTCGGCGGGCGAGGCCCGCCGGTTCGACGTGGTGCTGCTGCGGGCCACCGGGAGGGACGCGCTGCTGGTGAAGCGGGTGATCGGGCTGCCGGGTGACCGGGTCGCCGTCGTGTCCACGCCGGAGGAGCCGTTCCAGGTGCTCCTTCAGGAGGGCGGGCGGGGGCCCGTATACCGGGTGGTGGCGCCCCAGTGGACGGCCCAGGCCCGCCGTACGGGTGCCTGCTGCGCACCTGACGGCAAGCGGTCGGCGCGGCCCGGGATGCGGACCGTGCCCGAGGGCGCGTTCTTCTACCTGGGGGACAACCCCGACCTGTCGGACGACTCGCGGAGGTACGGCTGGGGTGACATCGGCCGGGTGGAGGGGAGGGTCGGGCTGCGGGCCTTCCCGGTCACGTCGGCGCGCGACGTCGGCAACCGGCCGGTCCTTGAGGCGTACGGGGGGCCGGGTCCGTAGGCGCTGGCGGGGGGCCTTCGTGTGGCCGGGTCCGTGGGCGCTACCTGGGGGGGCCTTCGTGTGGCCGGGTCCGTAGGCGCTGCCGGAGCCCTTCACGTGGCCGTAGACGCTACCCGGGGATCTTCTCCTGGCCGGTGCTCAGGGCGACCCGGACCACGGTGTCCGCGATGCGGCGGGCCGACGCCTCGGGGGAGGGGCCGGCCTGCACGATGTGGCTGGCGGTCAGCCGGACCGCGGCGTCCACGGCCAGTTCGCGGGCCACCGGGTCGACGGTCGGCCAGGCCTCCGTGACGTACGCGTCGGCCATCGCCGTCGCCGTCTCGAATGCGGCGGCGGAGCGGGTGGTGAGGTAGGGGAGGAGTCCGTCCTCGCCCGCGCTGGTCAGCATGGCCTTGATCAGCGGGTTGCGGCCGGCCAGCGTGAGCGTGAAGCCGACGGCCGCCTCGACGGCCGCGTGGAGGTCGTCCCGGTGGGCGTCCAGGCCCTGTTGGATGCCGACGAGGCAGCGTTCCAGTTCGCGCTGGAAGAGGGCCTCGCCGACGGCCTCCTTGGACGGGAACTCCGAGTACAGCGTCTGGCGGCTGACGCCGACCGCGCCGGCCAGGTGCGCCATGCGCAGCTTGTCGAACCCGCGGTCCGCGACCGCCTCGTACGCGGCGTCCAGCAGGCGCTCGCGCAGCAGTGTCCGAACCGTCTCCCTGAACCGTGGCATCGGCCAAGCCTAGTCCAGCGCAATTCTCCCCAGGATTGTCCGAAGTATTGACACTCCTTCCAAGAGTGTCCAATTCTCGAACAGGCAGCCGCGAAGTGTCATTCGACCGGTGCGGCACGAAGGTTGGAGATCCCATGCAGAACGAGACCAGAGGTGTCACCCGCTGGCGCAGATCGGCGTTCCTGGCCGTGCCCGCGACCGCGGCCGTCGCGGCGATGGCCACGGCGATGGTCCAGGGCGCGCTCGCCGCGAACCTCTCCCTGACGAGCGTCCCCTTCACCCTCAGCTCGAAGACCGTGGCCGCGCCCCAGGGCATCGGCGCCGTCATGCACACCATCGACGCCGGCGGGGCCAAGGGCGCCGCCGAGGTCGGCATCGCCAAGGCCGGTCTCGACGGCATCTGCGTCCACGCCGTCCAGTCCGTCAACCTCCCGGTGATCGGCAGCCTCGGCACGTGGTCGCTGAACATCTCCTCGCCCGCCGCGGCCACCCCGCTCACCAGCGACCAGCTCGTCGGCGGTGCCGGACTCCAGGCCAACAAGCTGGTCCTGGACGCCCAGTCGCTCAAGGCCGCCACAGCCACGCTCAACGCGAGCGACGCCACCCCGAACACCATCGGCGCCGCGGCCGACGGCGCCGCGATCAAGGGCACCGGCATCAACGACGGCACCCCGGGCCAGTTCGGCCTGGACGCCACCGGTGGCCGCACGGACATCAAGAACCTCAACGCCGACGCCAACGGCGCCACGATCTCCGGCGCGATCACCCTGCCCGACCTCGCGATCGGCATCACCCACGGCGACAAGGCCTGCTGACCCGGACGCGACCGCACCGCCCGAACGGGTCGGGGCCCCGCGCATCCCGTACCGCGCGGGGCTCCGGCCTCCCCCCCCTCGACCCACCGCTGTGAGGCCTTCATGACCACCGATCCGCCCCCCGGACAGGCAGGGCCGACGGTGTCGGCCGAGCCCGCCGAGCTCGCCGAACCGTCCCGGGAACCCGACCGGGGCAGGGCGCACCGCGCACGCCGCGCGTTCCGCAGCTGGCGCCGCACCCGGCCCTTCTGGGCGGCCCTCTGGACCGGGACCGGCGGTTTCGTCGTCTTCTTCCTGCCGATGGCGCCGCTCGGCAAGATCCTCCAGGTCGGCGTCGGCGGGATCGCCGGCATGGCCGGCGGCGTCGTCATCATGGCGATGGCCCTGCTCGTCCTGCTGCTGCCGAGCCAGCGCCACACCGCCGGCGTCATCGCCGTGATCGCGGGAGTCGCCTCCTTCCCGCTGTCCAACCTCGGCGGCCTGTTCGTCGGCATGGTCCTCTCCGTCCTCGGCGGCTCGATGGCGTTCGCCTGGCTGCCCGAGAAGCCCGCCAGGAGGCACGGCGGCCTGCTGCGCCGCAGCCGCGGGCCGGCCGCCGGAACGCCCGTACCCCCCGCGTCCGTTGGGAGCGGATCCGTATGACACGCATGACAGACCGCCTCGGCCCGTCCCTCGCCCGCGTACGCGCCGCCGGCCCCCGTGCCGTCTCCGACTGGAACGCCAGGATGCTCGCCGAGGCCACCGACGGCACCCGGCGGGGCACCCGCTGGGGTCGCGGCGCGCTGGCCTTCGTCCCGTCGGTGATCGCCGTCGGCGCGCTCGGCACGGCGCTGGCTCAGGGCGCGCTCGCCGCCAACTTCAGCGTCACAGGACAGCCCTTCACCCTGACGTCCAACGGCGTCGCGGGCACCGGCTTCGGAGCCGTCGTCAACACCCCGGCCGTGGGCCGCCCGGACGGCACGTCGACCACCAACACGGCCATGGCGCGGGTCGGTTTCGCGAGCGCCGGGCTCGCCGGACTGTGCGGCATCGTGCACCAGACGATCGCCGGAGTGCCGTACTCGCTGCTCCTGACGGGCGGCCAGACGGTGACCGCCACCCCGCCGGGGACCTTCACCACCGACATCGACGCGTCGAACCTCTACATCCAGGCGACCGAACTCCAGGCGTACGGCCCCACCACGCTCCAGAACGCGGTCATCGGCCAGTCCGCCGACCAGGTCACCGTGGCCGGCAAGCCGCTCACCGGCGCCCTGCCCGGCGGGTTCGGCCTCGGCTCGGCCGGCGGCGAGGGCGGCAGCTCCATCAAGCTGCACGGCCTCAACGCCACCGCCTACGACGCCGAGATGGCCGGGGCGCTCGTCCTGCCCGACCTGAGGATCAGGGTCGTCGCGGGATCGGCCACCGCATGCTGAGCCGGGCGAAGGCGGCGCACCGCTGGTTCCGCGCCTTCCGCCGCACCCGGCCGTTCTGGGGCGGGGTGTGGCTGGTCGCGGGCGGCTGGACCGTCCTCAAGTTCTCCCTCAGCTCCCTGCAGCTGATCGTCAGCACGGGGTTCGGGGGAGTGGCCGGCTACCTGGTCGGCGGCGGGATGATCCTCTGTGGGCTCGTCCCGCTCGCGCTGCCCGCCCAGCGGTACACCTTCGGGCTGATCGGCGCGGTCCTCGCGGTCGTCTCGCTGGTCGTCTCCAACCTCGGCGGATTCCTCCTCGGCATGGCGCTCGGAGTCCTCGGCGGTTCGATGATGGTGGGCTGGGGCGCCAAGCGCCCGCGCCGGGCACGCGAGGCGGTGGAGGGATGACGCGCCGGACCCGCCGGAAGGCCCTCGCGGTGCCGGCCGCCCTGCTGCTCGCGGTCGTCACCGCCGTCTGGTCGGGCCAGCCGAGCAGCGCCTCGGGGCCGACCGCCGCGCCCGAACCGCTGGGCGTGCCCTTCCTGCCCTCGCCGGACGCCCTGCACGTCACCATCTCCAGCATGGTCGCCGTCTCCATGACCGTGGACAAGAACGTCACCATCCGCCTCTCCGACGGCACGACGCGGACGACGACCCAGTACACCTTCACCAAGCTCAAGATCCGTTCGCACATGAACGTCACCCAGCGGGCGGCCGGCCACACCGTCACCATCGACGTGCCCCAGGAGGGCTCCCTCGGCGGATACGACAGCGCAGGGAACCCCGAGACGACCACCATGTGGGGGAACATCACCAACGTCTGCGTCCGGGTGCTCGTCAAGATCTGCGGGGTGCAGGGCCTGCTCGACTTCTTCGGCTCCTTCATCCCCCTCACCGCCGGGGCCGAGGACTTCGTCGGCGACATCTACGCCATCCGCACGGTCGACGACCACGCCGCCCTGAACTCCACCGACAACCCCGTCCACCTCCCCGGGACCATCACGGTGACCACCCCATGAGCCCCGACCACCGCCCCGTCGAGGGGCGCACCCACTGGCGCCGCTCCCTGGCCGTCGCCGTGCCCGCGCTCGCCGCCGCCGGCGGCATCGGCTCCGCGATGGCCGGCGGAGCGCTGGCCGTCGGCCTCCGGATCCAGGACCGGCCCGTCGACTTCACCACCAGCAGCCTGTACGGAACCCAGTACGGCGCCGCGGTCGTCGACCAGACCGTCGTACGGCCCGACGGGTCCACCGCGACCCAACGGGTGCTCCGCATGGGCTTCGCCGACGGCATGCTCAACGGCCTCTGCCTCAGCCAGCGGCAGCAGATCGCGGGAGCCACGTACACGCTGCTGCTGACCCTCGGCGACGACAACCCCGGTTCCTGGGAGATCAGGACGAAGAACACCGTCCTCGACCTGCGCAGCGCCACCGGCGTCCTCGACATGGACGGCGTCGTCGACCTGAACGTCAACGGTGCCGACGTGAAGACCGTCAAGGACGCCACCGGCGCGTACGTCGTCAACCCCCTGGACAGCCCGCAGCACCGCTTCGGCATCCAGGCGCGCTACGCCAAGTTCGACGCGATCGCCGGCACCGCGCAGGACTTCCAGATCCCGGGCCTCCTCACCGCACCCGGACTCAGGCTCTCCGTCCGGCCCGGGGTCGTGGCCTGCCCCGCTCCGGCCCAGCCGACGGGGACTCCGGGGACCCCGTGACCCCGTCGGCGCGGGGGCGGGAGAGCACGCCCGGCCACCACGCCCGCGGGCCGAGGTCGCGCACGAGCGCCGGGACCACGAGCGAGCGGACCACCAGCGTGTCGAGCAGGACCCCGAAGGCGACGATGAACGCGATCTGTACGAGGAAGGCCAGCGGGATCACACCGAGCGCGGCGAACGTCGCGGCCAGCACCACACCCGCGGAGGTGATCACGCCGCCGGTCGCGGTCAGGCCGATCCGGACGCCCTCGCGGACCCCGTGGCGCAGCGACTCCTCCCGGACCCGCGACATCAGGAAGATGTTGTAGTCGACCCCGAGCGCGACCAGGAAGACGAAGCCGTACAGCGGCACGGACGCGTCGGTGCCGGTGAAGCCGAGGACGTGCTCGAAGACGAGTGCCGAGACGCCCAGGGTGGCGGCGAAGTTGAGCGCCACCGTCGCCACGAGGAGCAGGGGCAGCACCACGGAGCGCAGCAGCGCCATCAGGATCAGCAGGATGATCGCCAGGACCACCGGCACGATCAGCGCGCGGTCTCGTGCCGCCGTGCGCTGGGTGTCGTACTGCTGCGCGGTGGAGCCGCCCACCAGTGCGTGCGCCTCCGGGACCGCGTGGACGGCCGTACGGAGCCGGGCGAGGGTCTCCCTGGCCGCGTCGCTGTCGGACGCGGCGGTCAGCGTGGCGTCGACGCGCACCCGGCCGTCGACCACGAGCGGCGCCGCGGGCGCCGGGCGGCCCGCAGCGTCCACCGGGTAGGCCGAGTCGACGCCGTCCACACCCTCCGCCGCGGCGGCCACCCGGGCGGCCGCCGGGGCGTCGGCGATGATCACCGCCGGGTTGCCCGCGCCGCCGGGGAAGTGGCGGCCGAGGGTCTCCTGCGCCGTGACCGACGGCGCGTCGTTCACGAAGATCTCGTCCAGGGGCACGCCGCGGGAGTCCAGGGCGGGCGCGTAGGCGGCGCAGGCCATCAGGCCCGCGACGGAGATCGCCCACACCTTGCGGGGCGCCCGGTCGACGAGGGCGGCGACGCGCTCCCAGACGGCATGACCGCCCTTGGCGGGGGTCGGGGCGTCGGTGCTGGTGTCGGCAGCCACGCCGGTGGCGCCAGTGGTGTCAGCGGTGCCGGTGGTGTCAGCGGTGCCGGTGGTGCCGGTCGTGCTGGTGTCTGCGGGCCGCTGCTTCGGGCGGGCCGGCCAGTACGCGGCGCGGCCCGTGAGAACCAGGGCCGCCGGCAGGAAGGTGAGGGTGCTCAGCACCGCGCAGACGATGCCGATCGCGCCCACCGGGCCGAGCGCCCGGTTGTTGGCCAGGTCGCTCGCGAGGAGGGCGATCAGGGCCAGGGCCACGGTGGCGGCGCTGGCGACGACGGGTTCGAAGGAGCGGCGCAGCGCCTTCGCCATCGCGGCGAAGCGGTCCGCGCCGGGGGCGGCGAGCTCCTCGCGGTAGCGGGCCGCCAGGAGCAGGGCGTAGTCGGTGGCCGCGCCGATCACCAGGATGGACAGGATGCCCTGCACCTGGCCGTCGACCCTGACCAGGCCGGCGTCGGCGAGCACGTACACGATCGCGCACGCCAGACCCAGCGCGAACACCGCCCCCAGGATGATCATCACCGGCAGCAGGACGCTGCGGTAGACGACCAGCAGGATGAGCAGCACCGCGACCAGCGCGACGCCGAGCAGGAGTCCGTCGATGCCGGCGAACGCGCCGGACAGGTCGGCCTGGGTGGCCGCGGGTCCCGCGAGCCCCACCGTCGTCCCCGGCACCGAGGCCGCCGCGGCGCGGACCGCGTCCAGCGTGACCGGCAGCTCGTCGCCGAGATCGGACCGGAGCGGGACGACGGCCCGCAGTGCCCGGCCGTCCTCAGACGCCAGCGCGGGGGAGGGCGGCCCGGCGACGCCCGGACGTCCGGCGAGGGCGGCGACGGAGCGGGTCGCCTGCTCCGTCGACCCGGGGGCGAGCGCTCCGCCGTCCCGCGCGGTCCACACCACGATCGCGGGCACCGTCTCGGAGGTGCGGAACGCCTTCTGCTCCTCGACGACCCGGGTGGACTCGGCGCTGCGGGGCAGGAAGGCGGCCTGGTCGTTGGTGGACACCTCGCCGAGCCGGCCGGCGAACGGGCCGAGCACGCCGCCCACGACGAGCCAGACGGCGAGGAGTGCCAGGGGCAGGAGGAGGCGGGTCCGGCGCGGGGCGCGGGGCATGGGAACTCCGAACTGTGTCTCGATCATTAACTATCTCAATGATTGAGAGAAATTTGTACCACGCCGGTTTCCCGACGGTCGTACGGGGACATCACTCCTTCGGACGCAAGCGCCCGTTCGGATGCGGCCGGTTCAGCGACGCGGAACGCGCAGGGCGCCGAGCTCCTCGTTCAGGGTGTTCAGGAAGCGCAGGGCCACCGCGAGTTCCTCGCCGTCGAACCGCTCCCGCGTCCGCTCCGCCGCCTCCGCGAGCGGCATGAAGTAGCGCCGCGCCGCGGCCTTCGCCCCCTCCTCGTACCGCACGTGGACCACCCGCCGGTCGGCGCTCTCCCGCGACCTGCGGATGTGCCCGGCCTTCTCCAGCCGGTCGAGACACGCCGTCACCGCGCCCGACGTCAGGCCGAGATGCTCCCGGAGCCGACCCGGCGTCAGCGGCTCTGGACTGTCCAGGACCACGGCCAGTGCCTGAACGTCCGTGGGATGCAGCCCCTGCGCCTGGGCGAAACCGTGCACCAGGCGGTTGATCTCGCCCTGCGTCCGGCGCAGCGCGACGGCGAAGCTCTGCAGGTCACCCGTCACGCCCCCGGGGGCGGCGGTAGCGTCTCGGTCTTCTTCGCTGGGCACACGTCCAGCCTATAGACGTCGTTCCCGCGCATCCGTCCCGGCCGCGGACGGAGAAGAATCGTCATGGCACCGCCCGGCGCGGGGCCGCCGAGAACTCCAGGGACGGAACGGAGCACATCCCATGACGACGCGACCCGGAGGGCTCTGCCTGGTGACCGGTGCCGGCGGCTACATCGGCGGACGCCTGGTGCCCGAGCTGCTCGGCGCCGGACACCGCGTCCGCTGCCTCGCCCGCACCCCCGCCCACCTGCGGGACCACCCGTGGGCCGACCGGGTCGACGTGGTGCGGGGCGACGTGACCGACGCGGCGAGCCTGCGCCCCGCGTTCCGCGACGTGGAGGTGGCCTACTACCTGGTGCACTCCCTGGGAGCGGGGGCCGGGTTCGAGGAGACCGACCGGCTCGCGGCCCGGACCTTCGCCGAGGAGGCCCGCGCGGCAGGCGTGCGCCGCATCGTGTACCTCGGCGGCCTCACGCCCGCAGGCGTCCCCGAGCGGGAACTCTCCCCGCACCTGCGCTCACGGGCCGAGGTCGGGCGGATCCTCCTGGAATCCGGCGTCCCGACGACCGTGCTGCGGGCCGCCGTCGTCATCGGATCGGGCTCCGCCTCCTTCGAGATGCTCCGGTACCTCACCGAACGGCTTCCCGTGATGGTGACGCCGAGCTGGGTCGGCACCCGCGTCCAGCCCATCGCCGTGCGCGACGTGCTGCGCTACCTGGTGGGCAGCGCCCGCATGCCACAGGACGTCAGCAGGGCGTTCGACATCGGGGGCCCGGACGTCCTCACGTACCGGGAGATGATGACCAGGTACGCGCAGGTCGCCGGACTGCCCCGGCGGATCATCGTGCCCGTCCCGATGCTCACCCCGCGTCTCTCCAGCCAGTGGATCGGACTCGTCACCCCCGTGCCCGCCGCACTGGCCCGCCCGCTCGCCGAGTCCCTGCGGGTCGAGGTCGTGTGTGCCGAGCACGACATCACCGATTACGTCCCCGACACGCCCGGCACGCCCGTGCCCTTCGACCGTGCCCTCACCCTCGCCCTCCAGCGGGTCAGGGAGGCCGGAGTCACGACCCGCTGGTCCTCCGCCTCGCTGCCGGGTGCCCCCAGCGACCCCCTGCCCACCGACCCCGACTGGGCGGGCGGCAGCCTCTACACGGACGAGCGGGAACGGACCGTCGAGGCCGGACCACGGGAACTGTGGCAGGTCATCGAGGGCATCGGCGGCGAGAACGGCTGGTACTCCTTCCCGCTGGCCTGGGCCGTACGCGGCTGGTTCGACCGGCTCTCCGGGGGAGTGGGGCTGCGCCGGGGCCGACGGGACGCCCAGCGGCTCCGGGTCGGCGACGCCCTCGACTTCTGGCGGGTCGAGGAGATCGAACGGGGCACCCTGCTCCGGCTCCGCGCCGAGATGCGCCTCCCCGGGCTCGCCTGGCTGGAGATGCGCGCCGAACCCGACGGCACGGGCCGCACCCGCTACCGCCAGCGCGCCCTCTTCCACCCCCGGGGCCTCGCGGGACAGCTGTACTGGTGGAGCGTCGCGCCCTTCCACGCCGTCGTCTTCGGCGGCATGGCGAGGAAGATCGCACGGACCGCCGAGCGGGCCGCGGAGCAGCGCGCGGAGCAGGGCACGGAGAGCGGGACGGTGTCGGGTGTGGAGAAGGGCGCGGTACCGGGTGCGGAGAAGGGCGCCGCATCGGGCGGGGAGGAGGGCCCGGGCCTGTCCGGCGGGTGACGGGCGTCCGCCGCCGGGGACTCGTGGGCTGCCGCATCCGAGGGACGGCCGGGACCGGAAGGGGAGTGCAGCAGACCAGCACTCACAGCACGTCAGCACACCAGCCCACCGGATGCGCGCGCGCCCCCCGAGGCCCGCCCGGTGGCCGATCGCCGGGAGTGGCGCCATGACCGTCTCCGTCGTCCTGTTCACGTCCGACCTGCGCGTGCACGACCACGCACCCCTGCGCGCCGCCGTGGAGGCGGCCGACGAGGTCGTGCCGCTGTTCGTACGGGACCCCGCGGTGGACCGGGCGGGGTTCGCGGCGCCCAACCGTCTCGCCTTCCTCGCGGACTGCCTGGCCGATCTCGACGCCTGCCTGAAGGAGCGCGGGGGCCGACTCCTCGTCCGCGGTGGCGACACCGTCACCGAGGTGTGCGCCGTGGTGCGGCGGGCGGAGGCCGACGAGGTCCACATGGCCGCGGGGCACTCGGCGTTCGCGCGGGGCCGGGAGCGGCGGTTGAGGCGGGCGCTGGAGTCCGCCGGGTGCCGCCTGTACGTGCACGACGCCGTGACCACCGTCGTACCGCCCGGCGACGTCACCCCGCAGGGCTCGGACCACTACGCCGTCTTCACCCCGTACCTCAGGCGCTGGTCGGCGGAACCGCTCAGGGCTCCCCTCGCTGCCCCGCGGGAGGTACGGGTGCCGGGCGGGCTGCGCTCCGAGGAGCTGCCGACGCGCGCCTCGGTGGCGGACGTGTCCGAAGGCCTCGCCACGGGAGGGGAGACGGAGGGACGCCGGAGGCTCGGGGCCTGGCTGTCCCGGCACGCCGACTCCTACGAGACGGGCCACGACGACCTCGCGGGCGACGCGACCTCGCGCCTCTCGCCGTACCTCCACTTCGGCGCGGTCTCGGCGACCGAGGCCGTCCACCGGGCGCGGGCCCGCGGCGGGGCGGGTGCCGAAGCCTTCGTACGGCAGCTGTGCTGGCGGGACTTCCACCAGCAGGTCCTCGCCGCACGCCCGGAGGCTGCCGTCGAGGACTACCGGCCGCGGCACGACCACTGGCGGCACGGCGCACAGGCGGACGCGGACCTGCGGGCGTGGCGGGAGGGCCGGACGGGATACCCCGTGGTGGACGCGGCCCTCCGCCAACTCGCCCACGAGGGCTGGATGCACAACCGGGGCCGGCTGCTCGCCGCCTCCTTCCTCGTGAAGACGCTCTACGTCGACTGGCGCGAGGGAGCCCGCCACTTCCTGGCCCTCCTCGTGGACGGCGACGTCGCCAACAACCAGCTCAACTGGCAGTGGGTCGCCGGCACGGGCACCGACACCCGCCCCCACCGCGTCCTCAACCCCGTCCTCCAGGGCCGCCGTTACGACCCCGACGGCGCCTACGTCCGCCGCTGGGTCCCCGAGCTCGCCGAACTGCCCGGCGCCTCGATCCACGAACCCTGGCGGCTGAAGGGCCTGGACCGCGCCTCGTACGACTACCCCGACCCGATCGTGGACCTCGCCGACGGCCTCGCCCGCTTCCGGCAGGCGCGCGGCCGGGACTGAGCTCCCCGGCCGCGCGCGGGGCCGGACCGACGTCGTCCCGGAGATACGACGCACGAACGATGCGACTTGAGGCCCCGTCTCTCCGGCCGGACGCTGGACGGGCCGGGAGCACCGAGCTCCGGGCGGAGGAGAAGCCGCCATGACCACGACCACGTACCCGCTCGCCCGTCCGGTCTCCCCGACGGCGTCCCCGCAGGTCTCCGCGTCCCCGCAGGTCTCCGCGTCCCCGCACGTCTCCCCGTCCCACCACGTCCTCCCCGCCCTTCGCACGGCCCCGTTCCCGCTCGCCGGCCCGGCCGCCCACGACACGGCACGGCACGAGGTCGACACGGCACGGCGGGCGGTCGACACGGCAGGGCACGCGGTCGACACGGCAGGGCAGGCGGTCGGCACGCTGTCGGACGAGGAGATCGGCCGGGGGCTCGTCCGGGGCGACGAACAGTGCCTCGCCCTCGCCCATCGGCGCTGGAGCCGGCTCGTCCACACCCTCGCGGCCCGCGTCCTCGGCGACGCGCGCGAGGCCGAGGACGTCACCCAGCAGGTCTTCCTCTCCGCCTGGCGGGGACGCGCCGGGTACCGGCCCGAACGCGGACCCGTGCCCGCCTGGCTGGTCGGCATCGCCCGGCGCAAGACCGCCGACGCCCTCACCGCACGGACGCGCAGGCTCGACCTCGTCGCCGCGGCGGGCGCGGCCCTGCAGACGGCCGTCACCGCGCAGGGGGACCCCGAGCGCGTCCTCGACCGGATCGTCGTCACCCGAGAACTGGCGCGCCTCCCGCGCGACCAGCGCGACGTGCTGACCCTCGCGTTCTTCGGCGACCTGACCCAGGTGCAGATCGCCCACCGCACGGGCCTGCCCCTGGGCACGGTCAAGAGCCACGCGCGCCGGGGCCTCCAGCGCATGCGACGAGGCCTGGCCGCAGAGGGATGAGCACAGCGGGAGCGGTACCCGCCGCCGTGCGCGTACGGGCAACCCGTACGCGCACGCGTGCCTTTCGCTGTCTCCGTACGCGCGCGTGCTCGTCGCGGGCCTCCCCGCGCACGCGTGCCGCCCACCGCCCTGCCCGCGCGCATGTCCGTCTCCGTACCCGTACGCGTGCCCCTGTCCGTATCCGATGTCGCGCGAGTAGCCCGGGGCCCGTATCTGACGGACCGTGCGACCTGGCAGACTGCGCCTCCCAGGCTCGACTCCCCGGGTGCGAGGGGACCGCCACGGCGGGGAGCGGTGAAGCGACGGATGGAGGCCTTCATGGTGCAGCGGCGCGGTGACGCGGCCGGCACGGCCCGTACGAGCGGGGACCACCCCCGGCCGTCCGGACGCCGGGCGACCGGGACGGGCGCGCGATGACGGGGTGCCGGACCCGCCGGGCCGAGGCGGGCAGCCTCGTCGTCCGCAGCGCGCCCCAGGCGCCCGCCGCGGCCGTCCTGCTGCTGCACGGAGGCCGCGCCGACGGCCCGGAGCCGCCGCCGGCGCTCAATTTCCCCGCGCTGCGCATGCGCCCCTTCGTCGCCGCGGTGACACGTGCCGTGCGGGGCAGGGACGTCCTGGTCGCCGAGGTGCGGTACGGCCACCGGGGCTGGAACGGCGACCGCGCCGACGCCGCCAGGGACGCCGAGGCCGCCCTCGCCCGGCTGCGCGAGGAGGCGGGTCCGGTGCCCGTGGTCCTCGTGGGGCACTCCATGGGCGGGCGCGCCGCGCTCAGGACCGCCGGCGACCCGGCCGTCCGCGGCGTCGTCGCCCTCGCGCCCTGGTGCCCCACCGGCGAACCGGTCGACCACCTCGGCGGCCGCCGGCTCTACCTGCTCCACGACGAGGCCGACCGCGTCACCTCCGCCCGTGAGTCCTGGGACTTCGTGCGCAGGGCACGGGCGGCCGGTGCGGACGCGGCGGGCATCCCGATGCCGACGGGAGGCCACGCCATGCTCCGCGGCGCCGGTCTCTGGCACCGCCGCGCGGCCGAACTCACCGCCGCGCTGCTCTCCCACGGCTGAGGCCGCCGGCCCCGGCGCGGCACCCGGCCGACACCAGGACGTGCGGGGTCACGGGGCGTTCGCCGACGCGCCGGGGGCCGCGTCGGCGGGGCGCGCGTAGAGGAACACGTCCCGGTACCCGGACCGGGTCCGCACGCCGTCCCGCACGAGCCGTTCGCGCCGGAAGCCCGCGCGTTCGGCGGTCCGTACGGAGGCCGTGTTCCACGGTTCGACGTGCAATTCGAGCCGGGTGAGCCCCAGGTCCCGCAAGGCCCAGTCGGCGACGGCCCGCAGCGCGGTGAGCGCGGCGCCGCGCCCCCGCCCCGACGCGACGACCCAGTAGCCCACCGACGCGCGGTCGGGCTCCGGCCTCGACCACAGCCCCGCGTTGCCGACGGGCCGGCCGTCGGGGTCCACGATGACGAACGGGTACCCCGTTCCCGTGGCCGCCCGCCCCCACTGCCGCTCGACTAACGCGACCCCCTCCGGCTCGGTGTACGGCGACGGGACCGTCGTGATCAGCGGGATGTAGTCGTCCGCCGCCGCCTCGCGCACGAGCGGCAGGTCCGTGAGCCGCCAGGGCCGCAGCGTGAATCCGCCGTCGGCGGCGAGTTCGGGCACGAGGAGGTGGGGTTCCATCGGGCCATCGTGCCGAGGTGGGGGAGTGCTCGCACCCGGATTCCGGCGGCGTGGGGGCCCGGGGAGACCGGGCCGGACGGCCCGGGTGTGGTCCGGTCGGGTCGCTCGCCGGGGGCGCCCGGGTCGGGTCGCCTGCACCGGGTTGCCTGGGGCGGGTCGCTCGCACAGGGCCGCTTGCACCAGGTCGTCCGGGTCGGGTCGCTCGCACCGGCGCACCCGGGCCGGGTCGCCCGTGCCGGGTCGCCCCCGCCGGTCACCAGTCCGGAGCCTCGCCCGGCGGCAGATCTCGGCTGTGGTCCCGGGTAGAGGCGGGATCCGGGTAGAGGCGGGAGAGGACCGTGAGCGCCTCGCGCAGGCCCGCCGGGCGCGGCATGCCCGCCGCCGTGGTGCGGCCGGCCCAGCCGGGGCCGGCGAGCACCACGAGGGGGCACGTCCGGGCCCCTTTGACTCCGAACGCGCTTCCGGCGACGTGCCGGGCGAGCGCGTGGTGCGCCGTGGAGCGCGACTGCGACCAGAGGACGACCGCCGCGGGCCCCATGCGCCGTACGGCCGCGTCGAGTGCCTCGGCGGGGACGGCGGCGCCGAACATCCGGGTCGGCAGGCCGAGTTCGCCGAGCCCTGCCGCCAAGGCCTCCAGCGGCAGGGTGTGCTGCTCGCCGGGGACGCACGCGAGGAGCACCGGCGGCGCGGAGACCAGGGGCCCGCGCTCGGGGCTCGCGGTCTGCCGGAGCGCGGTCGACACGTGCCAGGACAGCAGGTGCTCCACCTCGACGTACCGGTCCCCCGAGGACTCCCACTTGCGCCCCACCGCGTGCAGCGTGGGCGCCATCACCTCCTCCCAGGCGGTGACGAGTCCGTGCTCCGCCACTACGTCCCGCAACTGCGCGTCCAGCGCCGGGCTGTCGAGCCGCACGGCGGCGCGTGCCAGCCCCCGGCACTCCCGGCGCACGTCGCCGAGCGGCAGGCCGTTGCCGGAACCGGGCTGCCGGGCGGTGGGGCGGGGGTCCGCAGCGGCCGGTGTCCACTGCTGAGGTCCCTCCCGGTCGCGCCGCGCCGCCCGGGCCGCTTCCGCGGGCGGCACTCCGGAGGCCGTGAGCCGGCACATCTCCTCCAGCATGGCGACGTCCGCCGGGCTCCATCGCCGGTGGCGGCCGCCCTCCCGCATCGCGGGACCGATGCCGTAGCGCCGGTCCCATGAGCGCAGGGTGGTCGGCGAGACCCCGAGGCGCCGTGCCACCGCACCGGTCGTGACGCCGTGCGTCGAGTCGGACATGCCTCCAGATTACGACGCACGAACGATGCGAGCGCACCGGTGCTCGGGTTCGGTCGGAGGGTTTGCCCGCTGCCCGCTGCCCGCTGCCCGCTGCCCGCTGCCCGCTGCCCGCTGCCCGCTGCCCGCTGCCCGCTGCCCGCTTCCCCCGGTTCGGTCGGCCGGTATGCCCGCCCGGGTGTCAGCCGATCCCGGCGGCCCTTTCGGCCGCGAGCAGGTCCGCGCAGACGGCTCGGGTCGCCCGGTGGACCGCGCGGGCGAGCCGGGCGCCCCAGAGGGAGCGCGGGCCGGCGAAGGCCTCGGCGTCCGGGCCGGTGGGGGAGGGGGCGGCGACGCAGACGGCGTCCGTGGGTGTGCCGGAGGCGTCGGCTCCGAGCTCGACCAGGGCCTGGGTCTTCGCTTCGGTGGCGGTGGCGACCGCGTTCACGAGGGCGGCGTCCGTGAGCGGTACGGGGAGCGACACGATGATGTTGATCGTCCCGGGGCGCGGCGGCGCGACGTCACCGGCCGCCGGTGCGGCGGCCCAGCCGCGTACCCCTATTCCCGCGGTCACCACGGCCTGCGCGCCGGCGTCCGCCGCGTACCGCCGGTCCGCCACCGAGGCCGCCGTCATGAGGCCGACGCCGACGCCCTCCAGCCCCGCGCCGGAGGCCAGATCGCCGAGGTGGGCCACGGGGTCGAGCCGGCCGTAGCCGGGCGGGACCTGGGCGTTCAGGACCCACGCCCGCTCGCCGATGCCGCCGCCGAGGACGGCGCTCGACACCATCCGTACGCCCGGCCCCGGGGCCCAGACGAAGAGCGGCCACTCCTGCCCCTGCTCCGTGTGCGCGAGGAGCACGGCGTCGGCCAGGGAGCGGCTGGTGAGGAGGGTTCGCGGAAGCACCCCACACCCTAACGCGCGGTATCCGGCCCGACGGCTGCCGTGCCCGGACAGCGGCCGGGAGGGCCCGGTGGGGGAGTGACGCGGCGGTGAGGGGCGGGCGCCCGGAGGGCCGGATCAGACGGGCCGGGCCGGGAGCCAGCCGTGCTGGACCGCCCGCACGCCGGCCTCGAACCTGCTGCGTGCGCCCAGCCGTTCCATCAGGTCCGTGGCGACCCGCCGCGCCGTGCGCTGCGAGACGCCGAGCCGCTTGGCTATCGCCTCGTCCGTGAAGCCCTCGGAGAGCAGCCGGATGGTGGTGGCCTCCGGACCGGTGAGTCCGTGCGAGTCCCGGGTCCCCGCCTGCCCGAGCGGCTGTGCGGACGCCCAGGTGGTGTCGAACAGCGCGCACAGTGCGGTGAGCGTGCCCTGCCCGGTCAGGACCACGGCTCCGGCGGCCGTGTCGTCGCTGTTGACCGGAATGACGGCGGTCGAACGGTCCGTGATGATCATCCGGGTCGGCAGGACGGGGGCCGTACGGATCTGCGCGCCGCGCTCCGACAGCCAGTTGACGTACTCGATGGTGTGCGGGCTGTTGCGTGCGCTGTCGAGGTAGATCGTCCGCATCCGGATCCCGCGCCTGAGCAACTCCTCGTTGAGCGGACGGGCGGCGTCGATGGACTCCGGTGTGTGGGCGCCGTCGGGGGCGAAGGTCATCACCTCGGTGGTCATCTCACGGGTGAGGCGAGCCAGGCATTCCCGGATCTGGTCGAGGCCGACCAATTGCCGCACGCCGGGGCTCGGCACCTGCGGCCGCAGGTCGGCGAACTCGGCGATCAGTTGTGCGGCGGCGGCCCGCGAGGTCTCCACCCGCTGCTGCTGGGCGGCGAGTTCGGCCTGCTGGCGGGCCATGAGGATCTCCATGCCGATGTCCGGCGAGACGGCCCGGATCCGGCCGGCTTCGTCGGCGGACGGCCGTACGAGCGCCAGCTCGCTCAGTAGGTCGAGTGCGTCCCGCACCTGCTCCTCGGTGTGCCCCGTCTGCTGCGCAAGGCCGGCCACGCCGTCCTGCGGACGGGCCAGCATCGCGCGGTAGACGGATTCCGCGCGCGCGTCGAGACCCAGTACGGCCAGCATTTCCAACCCCCCAGAAGGACGTGACCGGCAACCCTGTTCAGGCGTCGTGATCATGCCATAGGCGTCGTCGGGCGGTCACCCTCCGTTCCGGTTCTGGCCGGAAGGGTCCAGGGCCCAAAGGGTCCAGCGTGCGAGGGTGCCGCGAGGCCGGCATCCCTGTTTGAGTCGGGTGCATGTACCTCATCCACACGAGCCTGAAGGCGCTCGGTGGCGCCACGGTCCTCCCCCCTGACACCCGTGCTCTCGTCCTCGGCCACGCCCTGCCCGAGGAGCGCGTCGAGCACGTGTCGGTCCACGCGCACGTACGGCCACACCCCGTACTGGGGCTGTACCTCCGGTCGGACAGGCTCGTGGAGGCGGAGGCCGCGGCGCGCACGGTCTGCCTGCGCGCCCTGCTCCACTGCCCCGAACTCACCGGCTGGACCCTGCTGGATGCCCAAGCCCCGCTGATCACGCCCGTGTTCGAGCAGCTGCTGTCCGCTTCCGGGCCGCCGGATCGAGTGATGGACGGAAAGGTCCAAGGCCGATTCGGTCCACCCGGAAGCACTACCACCGTCCCGGAGCGGCGACGAGAGTAGGGAGCGCCGGCAGGGAACACCGACCGACCGGCAGGCAGGAACCGGGAACGCGTCACCGCGGGATGTCGACCGGGTCCGGCCCGTCCGAACCACCCGAACCTTCCGACGCAGCAAAGGACTTCCGCCATGATCCGCACCCGTGTCGCCCTGGCCGCCGCGGTCGCCGCACTCGCTCTCGCCGCCCCCGTCCCCGCCCTGGCCACCCACTCCGCCACCGGAGCGGCCGCCGCGAACATCACTGCGGCCGACGTGAACGTCATCGCGACCACCGCGCCGGGCGAGGACCCCTTCGTCGTCACCACCGACGACATGATCTGGCAGTAGGCCCTCGGGCCCGCCCTCGGCCTCACCCTGAGCCTCGGGCTCGGCCCCCCTTCCGGGCCCCGGGCCCGACTCGGCCCCCTTCGCCTCCCCCTCTTCTTCCGCCCTCTTCCCCCGTCCTCCTCGCCGTCCCCCGGACGGCTCGACGAGTCGATAACCTGGGCGAATGCTTACCGAAGTGACAGCGACCCGCTACGTCACGCCATTGCGTGAGGGCGGCTCGCTCCCCGGGATCGTCGAGGCCGACGACCTCGGCACGTACGTCATGAAGTTCACCGGCGCCGGCCAGGGGCGCAAGACCCTGGTAGCCGAGGTCGTCTGCGGGCAGCTGGCGCGCAGGCTGGGTCTGCGGGTGCCGGAGCTCGTCGCGATCCAGTTGGATCCGGTGATCGGGCTTTCGGAGCCGGACCAGGAGGTGCAGGAGCTGCTCAAGGCGAGCGGGGGGCTGAACCTGGGCATGGACTTCCTGCCGGGGTCGCTGGGGTTCGACCCGCTGGCGTACGAGGTGGACCCGCGGGAGGCGGGCAGGGTCGTCTGGTTCGACGCGGTGATCAACAACGTGGACCGGTCGTGGCGGAACCCGAACATGCTGGTGTGGCACGGGGAGCTGTGGCTGATCGACCACGGGGCCACGATGATCTGGCACCACAACTGGCCGGGCGCCCAGGCCTCGGCCGCGAAGCCGTACGACGCGTCGGACCACGCGCTCGCGCCGTTCTCGCCCGACGTGGCCGCGGCGGCGGCTGAGCTCGCGCCCCTGGTCACCCGGGAGCTCCTCGAAGAGGTCGCCGCCGACGTGCCCGACGAGTGGCTGGTCGACGAGCCCGGCTTCGCGAGTACGGACGAGGTGCGGGCGGCGTACGTCGACGCGCTCCTGCCGCGCGCCGCCACCATCCACGAGCGGATCACACTCGGCCCCCGCACCGAGAGCAGGCCCCAGCAGCCGCCCGGCTGGCTCGCCGAGCGTCTCGCGCCCCGGCCGCACTCCACCGAGAAGGACAGCACCACGTGACCGACCGCGATGTCTTCGAGTACGCGCTGCTGCGCGTGGTGCCGCGGGTCGAGCGCGGCGAGTGCTTCAACGCGGGCGTGGTCGTCTACTGCCGCGCCCGGTCCTTCGTGGCCGCCCGCACCCATCTGGACGAGGCCAAGCTGGCGGTGCTCGACCCGGCGGCCGACGTGACCGGTGTCCGCGCCGCGCTGCGCGCGGTCGAGGGGGTCTGCCTCGGCGGCGACGCGGCGGGCCAGGCGGCGCGCGACGACGCGGGCCGCCGTTTCCGCTGGCTGATCGCCCCGCGCTCCACCGTGGTGCAGCCGGGTCCGGTGCACACGGGGCTCACGGCCGATCCCGAGGCCGAGGTGGAACGACTGCTCGACCTGCTCGTCCGGTAGCGCGGAGGGAGTGACCTGGTGCACCCGGTGGGCCGTTGACACCGGGTGCCAGGGCTTCTAGCGTCTCGTTCTGCGGACGATACTAAGCGGTCGCTCATGTGCGGGACGCAAGGGCGCACGACCGGTTCGGCCGCGACCAGGGATGATCCAAGGGCGAGGAGAACCAAGCATGTCCACCACCGAGCAGCGCGTAGCCGTCGTCACGGGTGCCGCACGGGGCATCGGGGCCGCCACCGCGCTCCGCCTGGCGGCCGAGGGCCGCGCCGTCGCCGTACTCGACCTCGACGAGGCGGCCTGCAAGGACACCGTCGAGAAGATCACCGCCGCCGGCGGCACCGCCCTCGCGGTCGGCTGCGACGTCTCCGACAGCGCCCAGGTCGAGGCCGCCGTCGCGCGGATCGCCGCCGAGCTCGGCGCGCCGACGATCCTCGTCAACAACGCGGGCGTGCTCCGCGACAACCTGCTCTTCAAGATGTCCGAGTCCGACTGGGACCTGGTCATGAACGTGCACCTCAAGGGTGCCTTCCTGATGGCGAAGGCCTGCCAGAAGCACATGGTGGACGCGGGCTTCGGCCGGATCGTGTCGCTCTCCTCCTCGTCGGCGCTCGGCAACCGCGGCCAGGCCAACTACTCGGCCGTCAAGGCCGGTCTGCAGGGCCTCACCAAGACCCTCGCCAAGGAGCTCGGGAAGTTCGGCATCACCGCCAACGCCGTCGCCCCGGGCTTCATCGTCACGGAGATGACCGCGCAGACGGCCGAGCGCGTCGGCATGGGCTTCGAGGACTTCCAGGCCGCCGCCGCCTCCATGATCCCGGTGCAGCGGGTCGGCCGCCCCGAGGACGTCGCCAACGCGATCGCCTTCTTCGCGGGCGACGACGCCGGCTTCGTGTCCGGCCAGGTCATGTACGTGGCCGGCGGCCCGCTCAACTGACGTACCGGCAGCAGCGAGAGGAGGAGCAGGCATGACCGCGAACGCAAGGCCGGAGCTCTCCGGCAAGGTCGCCCTCGTCACCGGCGCGAGCCGGGGCATCGGATACGGCGTCGCCGAGGCGCTGGTCGCCCGCGGCGACCGGGTCGTCATCACCGGGCGCGGCGAGGAGGCCCTCAAGGAGGCCGTCGAGAGGCTCGGTTCCGACCGGGCGATCGGCGTGCCCGGCAAGGCCCACGACGAGGCCCACCAGGCCGCCGCCGTCGAGGCGGCGATGGACGGTTTCGGCCGACTGGACTTCCTGGTCAACAACGCCGGTACGAACCCGGTCTTCGGGCCCATCGCCGATCTGGACCTCGGGGTCGCCCGGAAGGTCTTCGAGACGAACGTGGTCTCCGCGCTCGGCTTCGCCCAGCGCAGCTGGCACGCCTGGCAGAAGGAGCACGGCGGGGCGATCGTGAACATCGCCTCGATCGCCGGCGTATCGGCCTCGCCTTTCATCGGCGCGTACGGCATGAGCAAAGCCGCGATGATCAACCTGACCCTGCAATTGGCGCACGAATACGCGCCGCTCGTGCGGGTCAATGCCATTGCCCCGGCCGTCGTGAAGACGAAATTCGCGCAGGCCCTCTATGAGGGCCGGGAGGCGGAGGCTGCCGCCGCTTATCCGCTCGGCCGTCTCGGCGAGCCGGCGGACATCGGGGGCGCGACCGCCTTCCTCACCTCCTCCCAAGCGGAGTGGATCACCGGCCAGACGCTCGTCGTCGACGGTGGGATTTTCCTGAACGCCGGAGTCGGGTGACCGATAACCGGACACTTTCCGGAATCCAGTGTCCGGATTGACCCCGGTTATACGTTGAATGCCTCAAGTGCCCCGTCGGCCTCAGACATTGACCTGGCGGGGTGCTGCGGTATCGTCGGCCGACCCCTGGCTGAACGAGGAGCGTGCACGTGTTCAACCGGACCAGTCTGCAGGCCGCTGCAGCCCTTGTGTCCATATCCCTGGTGTCCGGATGCAGTGTCTTCTCGGACAGTGACTCCGCCGGGGATCAGAGAATCGTCATCGGCACGACGAGCTCTCCCACCACGCTTGATCCGGCCGCCGCCTGGGACAATTCCTGGGAGCTCTTCCGGAATGTCTTCCAGACCCTGGTGGCCTTCCCGACGGGCAGTACGACACCGCAGACGGATGCCGCCGACTGCAAGTTCTCGGACACCTCCAGCCGGGTCTTCGAATGCAAGCTGATCGAGGGCCTCACGTTCTCCAACGGGCACAAACTGGACGCCAAGGCCGTCCAGTACTCGATCGAGCGCATCCGCACGATCGACCAGGAGGGTGGCCCCAACGGGATGCTCGGCTCGCTCGACAAGATCGAGACCGTCGGCGACCGCACCGTCGTCTTCCGGCTCAACAAGCCGGACGCGACCTTCCCGTACGTCCTCGCCACCCCCGCCATGTCGCTCGTGGACCCGGCCGACTACCCGGCCGACAAGCTCCGCAAGGACGGCAAGATCACCGGCTCCGGTCCGTACGTCCTCGACTCGTACGAGGAGCGCAAGACCGCCGAGCTGTCGAAGAACGCCAGCTACAAGGGATTCGCCGACCGCAAGAACGGCGGCGCGACGATCCGGTACTTCGACGACTCCGACGCCATGGTCGCCGCCCTCAAGAAGGACGAGATCGACGCCACCTACCGCGGCCTCACCGCCGAGGAGGTCATCGGTCTCCAGGACGACAAGCCCGAGAACAAGGGCCTCCAGCTCGTCGAGTCCACCGGCGCCGACATCCGCTACCTCGTCTTCAACGCCCAGGACCCCTCGGTCGCCAAGCTTCCCGTCCGCAAGGCGATCGCCCAGCTCGTCGACCGCGACGAGCTGGTGAACAAGGTCTACCAGGGCACCGCCGAGCCGCTGTACTCCATGGTGCCCAAGGGAATCGCCGCTCACACCACCAAGTTCTTCGACCGCTTCGGCTCGCCCAGCGCGACCAAGGCCAAGAAGATCCTCCGCGAAGCCGGCATCACCGAGCCCGTCGAGCTGACCTTCTGGTACACCACCGACCGGTACGGCTCCTCGACGGCCGCCGAGTTCGCCGAGCTCAAGCGGCAGCTCGAGGAGCAGGGCCTCTTCAAGATCACCCTCCAGGGCAAGCCCTGGAAGGAGTTCCAGGAGGGCTACCAGAAGGGCCGGTACCCGGTCTTCGGCCGTGGCTGGTTCCCCGACTTCCCGGACCCGGACAACTTCGTCGCCCCGTTCGTGGGCAAGGAGAACGTCCTCGGCACGCCGTACGTGAGCCCCCGGATCACCAACGAACTGCTCCCGAAGTCCCGCCGCGACAGCGACCGCGGGACCGTCACGGACGAGTTCGTGGAGGCCCAGGAGATCATGGTCCAGGACGTCCGCCTGCTGCCGCTCTGGCAGGGCAAGCTGTACATCGCGGCCGGCGAGGACATCGGCGGCGGCGAGCGCGCGCTCGACCCGCAGACGGTCATGCAGCTGTGGGAGCTGTACCGCAGGGCCAGCTGGTAGAAGGCCGCCGGGGGCTACTGTCAGTGGCCCCCGGTAGGTTCTCGGACGGAGAAACAGGAACGTCCACCGGAGGTTGTTGACCGTGACCGACACCAGCATGCTGCCCGACTCCTGGCGGGGTGTTCTCGGCGACGAGCTGCAGAAGCCGTACTTCGCACAGCTCACCGAGTTCGTCGAGGAGGAGCGCGCCGCCGGGCCGGTCTTCCCGCCGAAGGACGAGGTCTTCGCCGCCCTCGACGCCACGCCGTACGACAAGGTCAAGGTCCTGATCCTCGGACAGGACCCCTACCACGGCGAGGGTCAGGGCCACGGGCTCTGCTTCTCGGTCCGGCCCGGCGTGAAGACCCCGCCGTCCCTGCGGAACATCTACAAGGAGATGCACGCCGAGCTCGGCCACCCGATCCCGGACAACGGCTATCTGATGCCGTGGGCCCAGCAGGGCGTCCTCCTGCTCAACGCCGTGCTGACGGTCCGCTCCGGCGAGGCGAACTCGCACAAGGGCAAGGGGTGGGAGAAGTTCACCGACGCGGTGATCACCGCCGTCGCCGCGCGGCCCGACCCCGCCGTCTTCGTCCTCTGGGGCAACTACGCGCAGAAGAAGCTGCCGCTCATCGACGAGGAGCGGCACGTCGTAGTGAAGGGCGCCCACCCCTCGCCGCTGTCCGCGAAGAAGTTCTTCGGATCGCGGCCCTTCACCCAGATCGACGCGGCCGTCGCGGCCCAGGGGCACGAGCCGATCGACTGGCGCATCCCCGACCTCGGCTGAGCCTCGGCCGGATCCGGGCCGGGGACGGCTAGCGTCGTCCCTCCCAGTGGATGAGCGGGTGGAGATCGCGGTGACCGAGCAGCAGCAGGTGTCGGACGACGGGGTCATGACCAGGATCGGGCAGGCCCTGATGCTGCTGCACGGCGGCGACCGCGAGGAGGCCAGGAACCGCTTCGGGCTGCTCTGGCAGCAGATCGGCCCGGACGGTGACCCCCTCCACCGGTGCACCCTCGCGCACTACATGGCGGACGCCCAGGACGACCCCGACACCGAGCTGGCCTGGGACCTGCGGGCGCTGAGCGCGGCCGAGGGCCTCGCCGAGGAGCGGCTCGCCGCCCACGGCTCGGCCGTGGCGCTGCGGGCGCTCTACCCCTCGCTCCACCTCAACCTCGCCGCCGACTACGTCAAGCTCCAGCGCCCCGACGCCGCGCGGGTCCATCTGGACCGGGCCCGGGCGGCCTCGGAGACCCTGGACGACGACGGCTACGGGAACGGCGTGCGGGCGGCGATCGCACGGCTGGAGCTGCGGCTCCGGGGCCACTGACGCGAGCGGCGCCTCACCGGCCGTACGTGCCGTGGCAGATCCCGGACGGCTCGCCCCTCGGGTCCCAGCCCCCGTACCGCTCGCCCAGGGCGCAGACGTCCGCACGGGGGACCCGCGGGTCCCCCGGCAGAGCCGCCAGGTCCGGCAGCTCGGCCAGTTCCGGCCGGGCCGCCGGGTGGGGCGGATGCGCCCGCTGCCGGGGTACGACCTCGGGGCGCGGGGCCTCGGAGCGGCGCTGGGCCGCCGCCCCCCGGTGTTCGTCGGGCGGCGGTGTAGTGCGGGGCGCGGCGGACGGAGGGAGAGCGGGGAGCGCCGCTTCGAGCGCGTCGAGGGCCGGGCCCTCGACGATCTGCGGTGCCACCTCCTGACCGGGGCGTAAGGTCTCCGCCGCGGGCGCGGTGACGGGCGCCGTCGGCGGCGCGTCCACCGAGACGCAGCCCGCCAGAGCGGCCACCGCCGCCCCGACCAGGATCTTCGCTGTGGTTCGGGTTCCATGCACCCGCGCAACTCTGGCGCGCCGGTGGCGATCTTCGTACCCCTACCGGCGGGGAATGCCCCGCACGGGTGCCGTCACGGGCCCGGCCTTGACCGGCGCGTCGGCGTCCGTCCGTCGCGGTTCAGTCGCCGGTCGCGCCGTCGATGCGCTCCCGGATCAGGTCCGCGTGGCCGTTGTGGCGGGCGTACTCCTCGATCATGTGGAGGTAGATCCAGCGGAGGTTGAAGGGCTGTCCGGTGCGGTGCTTGCCCACGGCCAGGTCGTCGAGGTCGCGGCCGGCGGCCAGGGTGCGGGCGTGGGCGATCTCGGCCTGCCAGGTGGCGTAGGCCTCCTCGTACGTGTCCTCGTCCGTCGCGTGGATGTCCCGGTCGCGGTCCTCCTCGGTCGAGTAGATCCAGGCCGCTTCCTCGCCGGCCAGGACGCGGCGGAACCAGCCGCGCTCGACCTCGGCCATGTGGCGCACCAGGCCCAGGAGGTTGAGGTCCGACGGCGGAGCGGACGGGGTGCGCAGCCGGGCGTCGTCGAGCCCCTCGCACTTCTGCGCGAGGGTGACGCGGTGGAAGTCGAGCCACTGCTCCAGGGCCTCCCGCTCGCCCGAGGTGGTGGACGGGTCGATGCGGGGGGTGATTTCGGTGCGTTCGGTGGTCATGCCCGGCATCGTCTCCCATGGCCGCGGACGGCGCCAGGGGATTCCCGGCCGGTCGGGCGTCCGCGTCGTCAGCCCGCCCCGGTGGGCCGGTTCGTGAGCATGCCGCGGAGCAACTCGTCGAAACCGGTGCGCAGTTCCGTCCGGCTCGGCACGACCGCGTGGAAGGAGCCCGCCGCGCAGGAGAACATCAGCCCCTCGCACCAGGCGATCAGCGACAGCGCGTGCCGCTGGGGCTCCGGCGAGCCGGCCGCCGTCATCATCGCGATCAGCGGGGTGTGGAAGGTCGACCCGGCCGCGTCGAAGAAGCTCCGCAGTTCGGGGCGGCGGGTGGCCTCAAGTGCCAGCTCGTAGCGGGAGACCAGCAGTGAGCGGTGGTCGGTGAGGTAGCGGTGCAGCGCGAGCGCCAGGGCGTCGACGAGCGCGGCGTGGCCGCTGTCCGGGCCCGGCATCTCGTGCGGGGTGAGGACCTCCGACTCCCGCTGGACCTGGCGCCGTACGGCCGTCTCCAGGAGGGCCTGGCGGGTGCGCGCGTGGTTGGACGTCGAGCCCTGCGGCAGCCCCGCGCGCTCGTCCACGGCGCGGTGGGTCAGGCCCCGCATCCCCCGCTCGACGAGGAGGGCGAGGGCTGCGTCGCCGATCCGCTCGGCGCGGGACGCGGTGGGCTCCGGGGCCGGGGTGCCGGCGGCGGCTGGACTCATGGGGACAACCTACTACCGGCCCTTACCGGAGGAACTACAGCTGTAGTACGGTCATGTCGTCGGACTCACTACACCTGTAGTTCCCTGATCCGAGGAGCAGCCATGGAACAGCACCGCGCCGTCGTTGTCGGAGCCGGCATCGGCGGACTCACCGCCGCCGTCGCCCTGCATCAGCGCGGCTGGCGGGTCACCGTCCTCGAACGCGCCGCCGACCTCGCCCCCGTCGGCGCCGGCATCGGCCTCGCCCCCAACGCCCAGCGCGCCCTCGACGTCATCGGCCTCGGCGACCGCGTCCGTACGCTCGCCGCCTGGCAGGGCGACGGCGGCATGCGGACACCCGACGGCCGCTGGCTCGCCCGCACCGACGCCACGGCCGCCTCGGAGCGCTTCGGCGGCCCCCTGGTCCTCCTGCACCGCGCCACCCTCGTCGAGATCCTCACCTCGGCCCTCCCCGAGGGAACCGTCCGCACCGGCGTGACCGCCACCGTCACCGACCCCGGAGACGACCAGGCCCCCGCCCACGTGACCGTCTCGGACACCCGCCCCGGCACCGGCACCGTCTCGGACACCGGCCCCGGCACCGGCACCGCCTCGGGCACCGGCCCCGGCACCGGCACCGCCTCCGCCACCGGCCCCGGCCCCGGCCCCGGCAACGCCTCCGCCACCGCCACCGGCACCGAGGGCCGGAGCGAACTGGCGGCCGAACTCGTCCTGGCCGCCGACGGCATCCACTCGGCGACCCGCCGGGCGCTCTTCCCCGACCACCCCGGACCCCGCTACTCCGGCAGCACCAGCTGGCGGGTCGTCGTCCCCGCCCCCGAACGGGGCTTCACCCCGCACGAGACCTGGGGAGCCGGCCGGCTGTGGGGCAGCCAGCCCCTGAAGGACGGCAGGGTCTACGCGTACGCCATGGCCGTCGCCCCGGCAGGCGCCCACGCGCCCGACGACGAACGGGCCGAACTCCTGCGCCTCTTCGGGGACTGGCACCACCCCGTCCCCGAGATCCTCGCCGGCGTCGACCCCGACCGGATCCTCCGGCACGACGTCCACCACCTGCCCGACCCCCTGCCGGCCTTCCACCGGGGCCGCGTGGCCCTCCTCGGCGACGCCGCGCACGCGATGATGCCGAGCCTCGGCCAGGGCGGGAACCAGGCCGTCGAGGACGCCGTCGTCCTCGCCCACCACGCCGGCTCCGGCACCGACTTCGTGCCCTCCCGCGCGCTTGCCGCCTACACCGCCGACCGGCTGCCGCGCACCAGCGCCATCGTCCGCAAGGCCGCCCGCACCGGCGCCGTCACCATGCTCTCCGCCCGCCCCGCCGTCGCCCTGCGCGCCGCGCTCGTCCGCGGCGTCTCCCGCTTCGGTCCAGGACTCGTCCTGCGCGGCTTCGACGGCATCTGCGACTGGCACCCGCCCGTCGAGGCCGTCGAAGCCACCGAGGTCAGCGAGGCCATCGGCCCCACCGGGGAGGCGATCCGGCGCCGCGTAAGCTGACCAGCGCGAACGGCCCCTCCGAGCACGGCCGGGGCCGACGGACGACAACAAGGGAGAGACCCCGTGAAGGTTGGCTGCATCGGACTCGGCGACATCGCGCAGAAGGCCTACCTTCCCGTCCTCTCCACCCTCCCCGCGGTCGAACTCCACCTCCAGACCCGCACCCGCGCGACCCTGGACCGGGTGGCCGACACCCTGCACCTGCCCGCCGAACAGCGCCACGCGGACCTCGACTCGCTGCTCGCCGTCGGGCTCGACGCCGCGTTCGTCCACGCGTCCACGGCCGCCCACGCCGAGATCGCCATCCGGCTCCTGGAGGCCGGCGTCCCCACGTACGTCGACAAGCCCCTCGCCTACGACTACGCCGACGCCGAGCGGATCGTGGAACTCGCCGAGAAGCGCTCGGTCTCCCTCGCCGTCGGCTTCAACCGGCGCCTCGCCCCCAGCTACGCCCAGTGCCTCGACCACCCGCGCGACCTGATCCTGATGCAGAAGAACCGGATCGGCCTGCCCGAGGACCCCCGCACGTTCGTCCTCGACGACTTCATCCACGTCGTCGACACCCTGCGCTTCCTCCTCCCCGGCGAGGTCGAGCACGTCGACGTGCGCGCCCGCCTCCGCGACGGGCTCCTCCACCACATCGTGCTCCAGCTTTCCGGCGACGGCTTCACCGCCATCGGCATGATGAACCGGATGAACGGCTCCACCGAGGAGGTCCTCGAGGTCTCCGGCCAGGACACCAAGCGCCAGGTCCTCAACATCGCGGACGTCGTCGACCACAAGGGCCAGCCGACCGTGCGCCGCCGCGGCGACTGGGTCCCCGTGGCCCGCCAGCGCGGCATCGAACAGGCCGTCCTCGCCTTCCTCGACGCCGTGCGCGAAGGCGGGCTCCTCAGCGCCCGCGACGCCCTCCTCACCCACGAACTGTGCGAGCGCGTCGTCACCGAGGCCCTGGCCCAGGCATCCTGACGTACGACTCCGCCGGGTCGCCCCGGCACCCCCGCGCGGGCGGGGCGGGGCGCCGTCCGCGCGAGGGCCGGCCCCGTGTCAGTGGCGGCGCCAGCGTTCGTCGACCACGACCGACCGGAGGCGCCAGCCGTCGGCGGTGCGACGGGCCGTGAAGGCGTAGCGGCCGCCGCAGACGAAGTCCTCGCCGGAGGCGAAGCGCATCGGGTTGACGTAGTCGGCGCGGATGTCCGCCTCGTCGCCCGGCTGGGGATAGCCGCCCGGTTCCCGGAAGACGACCCGCCGGTTCACGATGAGGTGCTGGCGTACGGGGAAGAGGGTCATCGTCTCGGCGAGCCAGTCGGCCACCTCGGCGACGGGACCCTCGATGCCGCCCGAGCCCCGGTAGTCGGCCCGGCCGTCCGGGCCGAACAACGCCCGGTAGGCGGTCCAGTCGGCGTCGTCCACGGCTGCCGCGTACCCGGATACCAGGTCGTCGACGGCGATCCGGTCCATCACGGTCGAGAGGTCCACGCGCTGCGTCATCGGTTCAGTCTCCGGCAGCGGGAGCCCGGGGCCAAGGGGCGTGCGCGGGAGGAGTTCCGGCGCACGGTCATACTGTCCGACATGCGCGTGAACATCGACCCCGACCTGAGCGACGGCCCCTCCTTCTACCGGCTCCTCACCGCCACCGTCGTCCCCCGGCCGATCGCCTGGGTCTCCACGACGTCCGCCGACGGCACGGACAACCTCGCCCCGCACTCCTTCTTCACCATCGCCTCGGTCAACCCGCCGGTCGTGCAGTTCACCTCCGTCGGCCGCAAGGACTCGCTCCGGAACGTCGAGGAGACCGGCGAGTTCGTGGTGAACCTCGCCCCCCAGCCCCTCTTCGAGCGGATCAACGCCACCGCCACCGACTTCCCCCGCGGCACCAGCGAGTTCGACGCCTGCGGCGTGGAGCGAGAGCCGAGCCTCCGCGTCAAGCCCCCGCGGGTCGCCCTCTCACCCGTGGCCCTCGAATGCGAGCTGCACAGCACCCTCCGCATCGGCGACTCCACCGTCGTCTTCGGCCGCGTCCTCCACGCCGCCGTCCACGAGTCCGTCCTCGTCGACGGCCACCCCGAGATCTCCCTGCTCCGCCCCCTGTCCCGCCTCGGCAAGAACGAATGGGGCACCCTGGGCGGCATCGAAGAGATCGCCAGAGTCCCCTACCGCGCCTGACCCTCCGACTCCTGCCCGCAGCGCCCGCGGAACTCGCGGCGAGGCGCCCGGCACGAGATCAAGGCCGCCGCGTCACGCCGAGCCGCGCGGTGCGGTCCCACGCGGGCGCGGAGTCAGCCGGCGGATCCGTCAGCTCGCGGACTCGCCCGCGTGGGGGCTGAGGACGTCGGTGCCGACCAGGATGAAGAGGAGGATGCCGAGGAGGATGCGGTAGATGACGAAGGGCATGAAGGACTTCGTGGTGATGAACTTCATGAACCATGCGATGACGGCGTAGCCGACGCCGAAGGCGATGAAGGTGGCGAAGATCGTCGGGCCCCAGGAGACGTGGCCTTCGCCGGCGTCCTTGAGTTCGAAGACGCCGGAGGCGAGGACCGCGGGGACGGCGAGGAGGAAGGAGTAGCGGGCGGCGGCTTCGCGGGTGTAGCCCATGAGGAGGCCGCCGGAGATGGTGGCCCCGGAGCGGGAGACACCGGGGATGAGGGCCATCGCCTGGCAGAAGCCGTAGATGAGGCCGTCCTTCACGCCGAGGTCCTTGAGCGTCTTGCGCTCGCGGACCACGCGGTGGCGGCCGCCGATCTCGTCGCGGGCGGCCAGGCGGTCGGCGACGCCGAGGACGATGCCCATGACGATCAGGGTGGTGGCGATCAGCCGCAGGTCGCGGAAGGGGCCCTCGATCTGGTCCTTGAAGGTGACGCCGAGGACGCCGATCGGGATCGAGCCGACGATCACGAGCCAGCCCATCTGGGCGTCGTGGTCGGAGCGCATCGCCTTGTCGGTCAGCGAGCGGAACCAGGCCGCGACGATCCGGGCGATGTCCTTGCGGAAGTAGATGAGGACGGCGGCCTCGGTGCCGATCTGGGTGATCGCGGTGAAGGCCGCGCCCGGGTCCTCCCAGCCGGCGAACGCGGCGGTGAGGCGGAGGTGCGCGCTGGAGGAGATGGGAAGGAACTCCGTCAGCCCCTGGACGAGTCCGAGGATGAACGATTCGAACCAACTCATGGGGCTAGGGCCGTCCCGTTATGTACGTGTGCGGTCAGAAGGTCGTGCGCAGCGTACCTTCCCAAGATGACGCGTCGATGATCAGGCTTCGCCCTTGCCGGTTCCGGCCTCCACGGGGCCCGTCGTGGTCCAGCCGGGGGACCTGACGTGGTGGCTGAGACTCGTGCGGTCGGCCTCGCCGCCGCAGTGGGCGCAGACGAGCCGGGGGCTGAGGATCTCGCCGCAGTCGTGCTCCAGCACGACGGGCCGGGCGTCGGCGTTGAGGTGGCGGTCGCCCCAGGCCATGAGTGTCACGAGGACCGGCTGGAGTTCCTCGCCGGCCGCGGTGGCCCGGTACTCAAAGCGCGGAGGGCGCTCGCTGTACTGCACCTTTTCCACGATCCCGGCCTCGACGAGCCGCTTGAGGCGGGCGGTGAGGATGTCGCGGGGCGCGCCCGTGTTGCGGGCGATGCGGTCGAAGCGGTGCACGCCGAGGGAGATCTCGCGGAGCACGAGGAGTGCGTACTTCTCGCCGACGAGGGCGAGGGTGTCGGCGATCGAGCAGGGGCGGGGCGCGGCCTTCATGGGGTCAGCCTAGTCTTCTGAGTCAGGAATTCTGTTCAGATATGTAAGCTTGGCCTGTGACACGTACGGGGCGGCCGAAGGCCGAGTTGATCCTGTCGGACGAGGAACGGGCTGCGCTCGAGGGATGGGTGCGGCGCCGTTCCACGCCGCAGGCGTGGGCACTGAGGTGCC
>NZ_JBFPNH010000057.1:0-37382 GCF_040815545.1 Streptomyces sp. LMG1-1-1.1
CTTCACGGGAGCCGGGGCCGCGACCGGGGCGGGCGCGGGGGCCGGGACGACCGCGGGAGCCGAAGGCGCGGCCTGTGCGGGGCCCGCCTGCGGCGCGGCGGCCGCGCTCGGAGTGGTGGCGGCCGGGGCGGCCGGGGTCTCCGACGCTCCGGGCTTGTAGTCGGCGAAGAAGTCCCACCAGGCACGATCGACCGAATTCGGGTCCTGGAGGTACTGCTGGTAGATCTCGTCGACGAGCCACTCGTTGGCACCGAAGGCGGCTGCGGGGCTCACGCCCGACCCGTCTTGGTCGGCCGGGGAGCTCGGGGTACTGGGGGACTGAGACGACACGGCGGCAACCGCCCTCTTCCGCTTCGCAAGGTGATGGACAGCGGAAATAAAGGCTACGCCTGTCCGGCCGAGAGGTGCAGGCCGGGCACTCCAACGTCGCGCAAGTCACACTTGACGGGGTGTTTCGGGGCCGTGAATGGCGGGAAACAACCGTGGTTCCGTCGTGTGAGGGTACGGGAAAGCGCGGGCACGGCCCGCTTCTGCCGCATCCCTGATCGCGCAACGCTCACGTAGGCGCAGGTCCCGCTCACGTATAAGCAGGTCCCGTACACGTACACGCAGAACGTGCGCTTCCGGTTCGAACCCTACGTCAATCTCTCGTGCGAAGGTTGCCCGGAAGAGTGACTCTGATGCGGCAGCCGCGTGATGATTCGGCCACACCGATCCCGCCGCCGTGGAGATCCACCGCCCAGCGCGCGATGGCCAGGCCGAGACCCGTGCCGCCGTCGCTGCCCGGACCGGGCCGGTGCTGCGTCGAGCCGCGGTTGAACCGCTCGAAGACCTTGTGCCGCTCCGACTCCGGGATGCCGGGACCCTCGTCCTCGACCTCCAGCTCCAGCGAGTCCGGATGCGGGCCGCGCCGGGCCCGGACCGTGACCCGGCCGTGCGGCGGCGAGTGCTTCACCGCGTTGTCGATCAGGTTCGCCATCACCTGGTGCAGCCGCTCCGCGTCCGCGTGCGCGACCAGCTCGGGCGGCGACACGTCCAGGTGGAGGTGGACGTCCGTGCGGTTGTGCAGCCCCGAGGTGGAGGACAGGCCGCGCTGGGAGGCGGCCAGGTTGGCCTCCCGCAGCACCCCCGACAGATAGGGCCAGACCTCGAAACGGCTCGCCCGCAAGGCCACGACACCGTTGTCAAGACGGGACAGGTCCAACAGCGTCTCGACGAGCCGGCCGAGCCGCTCGGTCTGCTTCAGGGCCGACCGCATGGTCTCCGGATCGGCCTCGGAGACCCCGTCCACGACGTTCTCCAGGACCGCCCTGAGCGCGGCGATCGGGGTCCTGAGCTCGTGCGAGACGTTCGCCACCAGCTCCTTGCGGTGCCGGTCGACGGCCTCCAGGTCGTCCGCCATGCGGTTGATCGTCGACGCCAGGTCGCCCAGCTCGTCCCGCCGGTCCGCGCCCCGCACCCGGCGGCTGAAGTCGCCGCGCGAGATCGCCCCCGCCACCGTCGTCATCTCGTCGAGGGGGGCCGTGAGGGACTGCGCCACGAACTGGGTGATCAGCAGGGTCGCGATCATCGCGAAGACCGTGATGTACCGGAACTCCGTGGACGTCCGGATCGCCACCAGCGCGAGGCCGGAGGTGAGCAGGACCGCCCCGACGACCAGGGCGCCCAGCTTCGTCTTGATCGAGATCACGATCCGGTGGGGCCGTCGCGGCCGGTGCGGTCCCTGTCCCACGTGCGGCCTCCCCGGCCCCGGCCGGCTCACGGCGCCGGGGTCTCCAGCGCGTAACCGACTCCGTGGACCGTGCGGATCCGCTCGGCTCCGATCTTCCGGCGCAGCGCCTTGATGTGGCTGTCCACGGTCCGGGTGCCCGAGGCGTCCGCCCAGTCCCACACCTCGGCGAGGAGCTGCTCGCGGGAGAGCACCGCCCGCGGGGTGCCCGCCAGGCAGACCAGCAGGTCGAACTCGGTCGGGGTGAGGTGCACGTCCTCCGTGCGCACCCGGACCCGGCGCTGCGCGTGGTCGATCTCCAGCTCGCCCAGGCGCAGGATGCCGCTGCGCGGGGTCACCGCCGCCAGCGCGGCCCGCTCCACCCGGCGCAGCAGCACGTGCACCCGGGCGGCCAGCTCGCGCATCGAGAACGGCTTCGTCATGTAGTCGTCCGCGCCGACGCCGAGGCCGACCAGCATGTCGGTCTCGTCGTCGCGGGCGGTCAGCATGAGGACCGGGACGGGGCGCTGGGCCTGGACCCGGCGGCACACCTCCAGGCCGTCGAAGCCGGGCAGCATGATGTCGAGGACCATCAGGTCGGGCTGCCAGGCCTCGGCCGCGTCGACGGCCGCGGGGCCGTCCGTCGCCGTCTGCACGAGGAAGCCCTCGGCACGCAGCCGCGCGGAGATCGCCTCGACGATCGTGGCGTCGTCCTCGACCACCAGGACGCGCCGCTGGGCCCCCGGAGTGGCCGCCGCACCGTGGTGAGTGGTGTGTGTCTGCTCCATTGCCCCGCCTCGCGTCGCCGATGTCGGCTCAGCAGCCTAGAGGTACCGGCGGCGTCCCGGCTATCCAGGAGCGGTCCGGGCGCCGTCAGGGACGTACGGCGAGGTGGACCGCGTCGGGGACGCCCCGGGCAACCGGGATCTCTTCCGTCCGTACCCCGCTGAATCCGGCATTCCGCAACGACTCTTCGAAATCGGCGGAGGGTCGGGCGGACCACACGGCGAGCACACCCCCGGGGTTCAGGCGCGCCGCGCAGGCCGCCAATCCCTCGGCAGAGTAAAGGGATTCGTTGTCCTCGGTGACCGTCCAGTCGGGGCCGTTGTCGATGTCCAGGCAGAGGGCGTCGTAAGTATCCGTGGAAGTGCGGAGGTAATCCATCAGGTCCGTGTGCAGGATCACGGTCCGCGGATCGGCTAGCGCGGCCGCGGAGAGGGCGGCCAGCGGCCCCTGCCGGTGCCATTCGATGATCGCGCCCTCACGCTCGGCGACGGCGATGCGTCCCCAACGGGGGTCGGCGGCGGCGTGGGCGAGCGAGAAGCCGACGCCGAGGCCGCCGACGAGGACGGTGGCACCGGCGCGCGCGTCGGCGGGGAGCGCGGCCATGGCCGCGTCGATCAGCAGCCGCTCGGAGCGGCCGTCGGAGGTGTCCATGAGGAAGGTGCCGTTGGCGATGATCTCGAAGTGGTCGCCGCGGCGGCGCAGCACGACCTCTCCGTACGGTCCTTCGCGGCGGTCGAGGGTCAAGGGGGAGGACATCGTCGTTCGATCCGCTCTCGTCTCGGCAGTCGGTCCCGGCCATCCTCGCGGGGAGGGAGGGCCGGGACAAACACGTTTCGGAGTCGAGGCGTCACGGAGCGGACTCGCGCGGCAGGTCCACGGGGCGGGGGCGCAGGGCCGCCGCGGGTGCTCAGGTGGGCGGCGCGGTGCCGCCCGCCGGGGGCTCAGGGGCGCGGGGCCTCGTGCTTCACGAACTGCTCGACGCGGTTCAGCTCGCGGCGGGCGTCGACCGGGGTGCCGTAGGTGCGGTCCCAGGTGACCGGGGCGATCGTGATGTGGCCCTTGTCGAGCAGCCAGGTGGAGTCGGCGTCCTTCCGGCCCTCGGCGCACTCGCCCTCGCCGCTGCCGTCCAGCGGGCACAGGCCGAGCGCGATGTCGAAGGAGTCGCCGTCCCCGCGCTGCTCGAAGGCGTGGTAGACGACGGCCCCGTCGCCGACGCGGGTCCACACCGGGGCCTTGGCCGTCGCGCCCGCGCTGACGTCGGGGTAGTCGACCTTCAGGGCGAACTTCGAGGTCAGCAGTCCGCGCTGCTTCAGTCCGGCGACGAGGCGGGCGCCGAAATCGGCGTGCGCCCGGTAGTTGACGCGGGGGAAGGCCAGGTTGCTCTCGTCGCCCGAGGAGGAGAAGGCGAGGGCCGGGACGCCCTGGTCGATGGCGGCGACGGCGGCGCCGACCGTGCCGGAGTCGTTGACGCTGGCGGAGACGTTCGGGCCGGAGTTGATGCCGGTGAGGACGAGGTCGGGGGCCTCGGTCCAGCCGGCCCTCGCTCTGAGGCCGCCGCGCAGGGCGAGCTTCACGGTGTCGGCGGGCGTGGCGGACGGGGAGTCCTTGGCGCAGGGGCCCGCGGAGAGGCAGACGCCGTAGACCGCCCCGCCGGAGGGTGCCTGGGAGCAGTCGTTCTCGTACCCGGCGGGCAGGGCGGTGCGGCGCTGCGCGGTGACGACGCCGCCGTTGGTGACGGCGGTGCCCTTGCCGGACTGGACCTGCCAGGGGGCCATGACGACGACGTCGGCCCCGGCGGCGCACATCGCGCGGCGGAGCTCGTAGAGGCCGAGGCCGTCGGAGTTGCTCGCCTTGGCGGCCTGCATCGAGTCGTCGTTGGAGATCAGGATCCGCATCCCGGCGAGCGGGCGGGCGGGGTCGGACGCGGCGGTGTCCGCCGTCGTGGCGTAGGCGGTGGCGCCCGCTCCGGCGAGCACGGCGGTGGCCGCGGACAGGGCGAGGTAGGTGCGCTTGCGCATGGGAGGACCCTTCAGGTGCATGACATGCGGGCAGGGGAGAGTGATCCGGGGCCCAGCCCCCCACGGGAGGGCCCCGGATCGTGCGCGGAGTCGTTCAGGTACTCCGCGGTCCGGGGGATGCCGCGCCCGCGCCGAGACCTCCGGCGGGCGGGCGGCGGCCCGGTGGCGCGTGGCCTACAGCGACAGGCCGTGGCCGTACGGGAAGACCGGGTCCGCCGTGTCGTTCGGGACGTCGGGGCGCGAGGCCTCCACCGCGGCCATCGAACGCGGCAGTTCGAAGGGCAGCCGTCCCTCGGCCCTGGCCCGGCCGAAGGCCACGTCGAGCACGGCTTCGTCGCTCGCGCCGTAGTCGGCGATCAGCGCCGCCGCGCGCTCGGCGATCTCCGGCAGGACGGCCGGGCGCTCCAGGTTGACGCAGACCACCGTCGGCACGGCGGCGAGCAGCCCGAGGGTCCGGGCCAGCTCCTCGTCGGGGAAGGCGAGGGAGCCGGAGTGGAAGAAGGACTCGAAGAGGTTCGGCCGCACCTCGTACGGGGTGCGCAGCCGCAGGACGGCGAGGTCGGCCCCCGCCGGGTGGGCGACCACCTCGCCGTACGCGGCCGCGACGGCCGGGTCGACGTTCTCCACGTACAGCCTCGGCCGGCCTGTCAGGGGCAGCGGCCCGTCGGTGAGGACGGTGAGGGAGCGGCGCTGGGCGGCGGCGCCCGCGGCCTTGAAGTCGGCGCGGCCGACGGTCTCCGCGGCCTCGTCGGGGTCGACGTACCGCCGCTCGTCGAAGAGTCCGAGCAGGAACTTCTCGCGCAGCAGGCGGCGTACGGAGTCGTCGACCCGCGCCTCGGGGATCCGGCCCGAGGCCATCAGCTCCACGATCACCTCGGGGCACTGCTCGCCGCCGAACTGGTCGACGCCCGCGTCGAGCGCCTTCGCCGCCCGCTCGGCGACGCTGAGGTGCTCGACGCCCCAGGCCCGGGCCTCGTGGGTCTCGCCGAAGATGACGGCGTCGGTGAGCAGTCCCCAGTCGGTGCAGACGATGCCGGTGAAGCCGAGCTCCTCGCGGAGGATTCCGTCGATGACGCCCCGGTTGAAACCGAAGCCGACCTCCTCCCAGTCGGTGCCGACCGGCCGGCCGTAGTACGGCATCATCTGCGCGCAGCCGGCGGCGACGGCCGCCTTGAACGGCTCCAGGTGCAGGTCGCGCAGGCCGCCCGGGTAGACCTGCTCCTTGCCGTGCGGGAAGTGCGGGTCCTCGCCGTCCTTCTGCGGGCCGCCGCCGGGGAAGTGCTTGACCATCGCGGACACCGACTCGGTGCCGAGGCGGTCGCCCTGGAGGCCGCGGACGTACGCCTCGACCAGCTCGCCCGTCAGCTCGGCGTCCGAGCCGAAGGTGCCGGACTGGCGGGACCAGCGCGGCTCGGTCGCCAGGTCGATCTGCGGGTGGAGCGCGGTGCGGAAGCCGACGGAGAGGTACTCGCGGCGGACGGTGTCGGCGAAGCGGAAGACCAGCTCCGGGTCGCCGACGGCCGCCAGGCCCAGGGCCTCGGGCCAGGCGGAGAAGGCGCCGGAGTCGAAGGAGGCGCCGATGTTGTCGGTGAAGGCGTGCCGCGGGTCCGTCGAGAGCGAGACGGGGATGCCGAGCCGGGTGCTCGCGGCCATCTCCTGGATCGCGTTGTGCCAGAGGGCCATCTCGCGGGCGCCGTGGGTGCCGAGCAGGTTGAAGTGGGTGAGTCGCCGGCCCTCGATGAGCTCGGGGGTGGTGAGGGGCAGCATCGAGCCGTCCGTGTCGGTCACCGGGGTGCCGTCGGCGTTCATCATCAGCATCGAGTGGAAGAGCTGCCCGGCCTTCTCCTCCGGCGTCATCCGGGAGAGGAGGTCTTCCACGCGTACGTCCACGGGGCGGGCGGGGTCCTGGTACGGGTGCATGTCAGGGCTCCTGGGTGTGGCCGGGGAGAGCGGTGCCGCCCTTTGGCGCCCTCAGGCTAGGCGTGAAAACCGAGTGACCACTAGGTTTCTGTAATGTGTCCTGGGTCACAGCGCAAAAGCACCATTTCGGTCCCGTCTAAGGTGGGGCGCATGCCGGAGAACACGGGCCGAACGCCCCGCAAGAGCGCAGGCCGGGGCAGTTACGCGGTCGGTGACGCGCGCCGCCAGAAGATCCTGGACACCGCCGTCGACCACTTCGGGCGCTGGGGCTTCCACGCCTCCTCCCTCGCCCGGATCGCCCACGACTGCGGCATCACCCAGGGCGGGCTGCTGCACCACTTCCGCAGCAAGGAGGACCTGCTCCTCTCGGTCCTCGCGCAGAGCGAGCGGCACGACGTGGAGCGCCTGTTCGGCGAGGAGCCCCCTTCGTACGCCGCCTACCTCGACACCCTCGTCGCCCTGATCGAGGAGAACACCCGGCGCCCCGGCATCGTCCGCATGTTCAACGTCCTCGTGGGCGAGTCCGGCAACATCGGCCACCCCGCCCACGAGTACTTCAAGGAGCGCTACGCGCGCGTGCTCCGGCACACCGTCGAACTCCTGGAGGCGGCCGTCCGGCGCGGCGAACTCCGCCCCGACACCGACTGCCTCGCCGTCGCCCAGGAACACCTCGCCGTCATGGACGGCCTCCAGATCCAGTGGGCCCTCGACCCGACGTCCATGGACATGCCGGCCCGCGTCGGCGGCTACCTGCGGCGGCAGTACGCGACGATCGCGGCCACCGGGAGCTGACGCGGGGCCGCCTGACGGGGGCTCGGGAGGTGCGGGCCCGGTCCACGGCTCCGCTTCCTCCTCCCCGGGGAGGTCCGGCCGGTCAGGCCGCCGCTCCTCCCCCCTGGGAGGTCCGGCGGGTCAGGCCGCAGTCCTGTCCGCCTCCCACTCGCGGCCGATCGCGCCGAGCAGCTTCGGGTACACGCCCAGGTACCGGAACGGCTTGATCCCCGCCATGTAGACGGTGCCGAGCAGGCCGTTGGGCTTCACCAGGACGGCCATCCGGGCGCGGTGGCGGCCCGGGGCGCCGTCCGGGACCCAGCCGATGTGCATCACCGCGTGCACGGTCCGGTTGGCGCTCTCCGCCACCCACTCGTCGTGCGTCTGGTAGACGGACGTGAAGGGGACCGCCCGGAGGTCGGGCCCCCGCGCCCCCGCGCGAAGGTCGTCCGGCAGCCGGTCCCTGAGGGTCTCCACGCGCCCGTCGAGGCCCGCGTCGGGCTTGTCCCAGCCCAGCAGCGCCCCCAGCTTCCGGCGGATCGCGAAGAGCGTGCGGACCACCGGCGAGGAGAGCGCGGTCCCCTTCTCGTTCGTGAACTGCCGCACCAGGCGTGCGAGGTCGTCCGGGCCGCCCGTGACGGGCAGCTCCCACACGTCCTCGACCTGGAAGTCGCCGGCGATCTCGTGGATCCGCCACGGGCGGGAGGTGTGCGCGGTGCGGGGGAGTCTCATGGCCGTACCCCTGTTCCGACGTCATGGCGACGTCTATACGGTGACGTATAGATCAAGCGTAGACCCGTCTGTACGGCACCGTATAGTCGGGTGGAGGAACGGCGAGGTGAGGAGGGACACACCATGGGAGCGATCCGCACTCCGCGTGGCCGGTGGATCGAGGAGGGCCTCCGCGCGCTCGCCGAGGGCGGCCCCGAAGCCGTACGGATCGAGCCGCTGGCCCAGGCCCTCGGCGTCAGCAAGGGCGGCTTCTACGGCTACTTCGCCAACCGCGAGGCCCTGCTCGCCGAGATGCTCGACACCTGGGAGCGGGAGGTCACCGACGCCGTGATCGAGCGGGTCGAGAGCGGTGGCGGGGACCCCCGGGCCAAGCTGGAACGGCTCTTCGACATCGTCCGCGACGCCTTCGGCGAACCGGTGGCCGGCACCACCGTCGACCTCGCGATCCGCGAATGGGCCCGGCGCGACGCCACCGTGGCCGAGCGCCTGCGCCGCACCGACAACCGGCGCATGGAGTACCTGCGGTCGCTCTTCCGGAGCTTCTGCCCGGACGAGGCCGACGTCGAGGCCCGCTGCATGCTCGTCTTCGCGCTGCGCGTCGCCAACCCCCTCATCGCGACCGACCACGGCACGCGCACGCGTGCGGACGTCATGGCGCTGACACGGGACTGGCTGCTCCTCAGGTAGCCCGCCGCCCACGCGCGCCGGAGTGGGGGGACCCGGCGGGTACGCGGGAGTCGGGGGTGCCCGCCGGGTACGCAGGGGTCGGGGGCCGCCCGGTGCGCGGGAGTCGGGGGTGCTCGCCGGGCCCGTCGCGCCGCCGCCGGTGGTCAGCGGCTCGTCGGCGGGCCGCCCTCCGGGAGGGCGGCGAAGACGCGCCGGAGGGCCGGGGGGCGTTCGCCGTCGCCCGCGATCACGAGGCGGTGGTGGTGGGTGACGCGGTACTCGAAGCCGTCCGGGATCGGGTTGCCGGTGGGCCGCGCCGGGACCCGGGCGTACGCGGGGTCCTCCAGGGCGGCCCGCAGTTCGGCGGTCGCGGCGGCGGTCATGTGCCCGGTGCGGGGCGGCTTGGCGCCGGAGGTGCTGGTCCAGGTGCCGTCGTAACGGACGACGAGGCGGTTGTGGATGCCGGCGAGACCGCCGGTGACGGTCACCTCGACGAGGACGTCACCGGGCCGCGGGTCCTGGGAAGGGGTGGCCGGCGCCGACGTGGGGTCCGTGGCCGGGGGGTCCGTCGGCGGCGCCGGGGGCGCGGTCGCGTCCGAGGGTGTTCCGCCGGGCGTGGTCGCTTCCGTCGGCGGCGCGGGGGGTGTGCTCGCGGTCGACGGCGGCCCGCCGGGCGCGGGCGGTGCCCCCGGCCCGCAGCCGCTCGCCCCGCCGACGGCCAGGGCCGCCGCGAGCAGCAGGGCCCCGCACCTCTTTCGCCGTACTCCTCGCACCATGGATCGAGCATGCCCCTTGCGGGGTCCCCCGCGCAGCCCGACGGACGGACGGACCGGGCCGGGGTTCGCGTCGGGGCGTCAGGCGCCGTCGCGGACGATGCCGGTGAGCGGGCCCTGGTAGCGCCAGTCGAGCGAGTCGTAGAGGGCGAGGCCGTCGGTGGTCGCGGCGAGGATGCCGGTCGTGGCGCCGGCCTGGGCGGCGGCGGCCTCCAGGGTGCGCATGACGTTGGAGCCGAGGCCGCGGCGCCGGTGGGCGGGGTCGGTCTCGATCTGGTCGGCGACGGCGGTGGAGCCGGTCGGGGCGATCTGGCCGCGGGCGGCGAGGGTGCCGTCCTGGGCGAGGATGCGGACCAGGATGACGCCGTCCCGCGTCTCGGTGGTCCGGGCGTAGCCCTCGGGCGGCGCGGGCCGGGCGCCCGGGTCCAGCGGCTTGAGCATCATGAAGCCGGGGTCGTCGGGGACGGTCCACCCCTCGGTGATCCACGGGGCGACCTCCTCGGGGGTCGCCATCACCTTGAGCCAGCTGTACGGCTCGGTCAGCCGGGCGCAGAGCGCGCCGACGGAGGCCGCGTCGGGGGCGGGCAGGACGTGCCGTACGACATGGCGGGGCAGTCCGACGTCGATGCGGTGCCCCCACGGCTCGGGGACCGCGGCGGGAGCGCCCCGGGAGACGGTCCAGCCCGCCACCCACGCGGATGTAATGGCTGCTATATCCATAGAGGGATTACATCCCGTGCCACGCGCCCGCGTGAGGGTGATCGCTCAGAGCGAACGGACGTCTGGGAACATTCGCGGGCTCAGGTGCATTGAGTCGGTACAGCTCAACTTGACTGCCGAAGGGGAGATCATGGCTGCTGAGTCCATGGCGTCCGTGCCGCTCACTCTGCCCGTACTGCCGCTCGACGACGAGGTCGTGCTGCCCGGCATGGTGGTGCCGCTCGACCTGTCCGACAACGAGGTACGGGCCGCCGTCGAGGCCGCCCAGGCCGCCGCGCGGCCCGGTGCCGGCAAGCCGCGGGTGCTGCTCGTGCCCCGCGTCGACGGGACCTACGCCGGGACCGGCGTCCTGGGCACCGTCGAGCAGGTGGGCCGCCTGTCCGACGGCGACCCTGGCGCGCTGATCCGCGGCATCGGCCGCGTCCGCATCGGCGCCGGCACGACCGGCCCCGGGGCGGCCCTGTGGGTCGAGGGCAGCACGGTCGAGGAGACCCTGCCCGACCCGCTGCCCGGCTCCGTGACCGAACTGGTCAAGGAGTACAAGGCGCTCGCCACCAGCTGGCTCAAGAAGCGCGGAGCCTGGCAGGTCGTCGACCGCGTCCAGCAGATCGACGGCGTCGGCGCCCTCGCCGACAACTCCGGGTACTCGCCCTTCCTGACCGTCGAGCAGAAGGTCGCGCTCCTGGAGGCCGCCGACCCGGTCGCCCGCCTCAGGCTCGCCACCGCCCAGCTCCGCGAGCACCTCGCCGAGCAGGACGTCGCCGAGACCATCGCCAAGGACGTCCAGGAAGGCGTCGACAAGCAGCAGCGCGAGTTCCTGCTCCGCCGCCAGCTCGAAGCCGTGCGCAAGGAGCTCCGCGACCTCAACGGCGAGGCCGAGGGCGACGAGTCCGACGACTACCGCGCCCGCGTGGAGGCAGCCGACCTGCCGGAGAAGGTCCGCGAGGCCGCCCTCAAGGAGGTCGAGAAGCTGGAGCGGTCCAGCGACCAGTCCCCGGAGGGCTCCTGGATCCGCACCTGGCTCGACACCGTCCTCGAACTTCCGTGGAACGAGCGGACCGAGGACGCCTACGACATCCGGGGCGCCCGCGCCGTCCTCGACGCCGAGCACGCCGGTCTCGACGACGTGAAGGAACGCATCACCGAGTACCTGGCCGTGCGCAAGCGGCGCTCCGACCGCGGCCTCGGCGTCGTCGGCGGCCGACGCGGCGGAGCCGTACTCGCCCTCGTCGGCCCGCCCGGCGTCGGCAAGACCTCCCTCGGCGAGTCCGTCGCCCACGCCATGGGCCGCGAGTTCGTCCGGGTCGCCCTCGGCGGCGTACGGGACGAGGCCGAGATCCGCGGCCACCGGCGGACCTACGTCGGCGCCCTGCCCGGCCGGATCGTCCGGGCGATCAAGGAGGCCGGGTCCATGAACCCGGTGGTGCTGCTCGACGAGATCGACAAGGTGGGCTCCGACTTCCGGGGCGACCCGGCGGCGGCGCTCCTCGAAGTCCTCGACCCGGCGCAGAACCACACCTTCCGCGACCACTACCTGGAAGTCGAACTCGACCTCTCCGACGTCGTCTTCCTCGCCACGGCCAACGTCCTCGAAGCCATCCCCGAGGCGCTCCTCGACCGCATGGAGCTGGTCAGGCTCGACGGCTACACGGAGGACGAGAAGGTCGTCATCGCCCGCGACCACCTGCTCCCGCGCCAGCTGGAGCGGGCCGGCCTGGAGTCCGGCGAGGTCGTCCTGGAGGACGCCTCCCTGCGGAAGCTGGCCGGCGAGTACACCCGCGAGGCGGGCGTCCGCACCCTGGAGCGGTCGATCGCCCGGCTGCTGCGGAAGGTCGCGGCCCAGCACGAACTGGGCGACCGCGAGCTGCCGTTCACCGTCACCCCGGCGGACCTGCGGGAGCTCATCGGCCGGCCGCACCACGTGCCCGAGTCGGCCCAGGACCCGGCCGAGCGGCGCACGGCCGTGCCGGGCGTCGCCACCGGACTCGCCGTGACCGGTGCGGGCGGTGACGTGCTCTTCGTCGAGGCGTCCCTCGCCGACCCGGAGACCGGCGCCGCCGGGCTGACCCTCACCGGCCAGCTGGGCGACGTGATGAAGGAGTCGGCGCAGATCGCGCTGTCCTTCCTCCGCTCGCACGGCGCGGAGCTGGAGCTGCCCGTCACCGGCCTCAAGGACCGCGGCGTGCACATCCACTTCCCGGCGGGCGCCGTCCCCAAGGACGGCCCGAGCGCGGGCGTCACCATGACGACCGCCCTGGCCTCCCTGCTGAGCGGCCGTCTGGTCCGTACGGACGTGGCCATGACCGGCGAGGTCTCCCTCACCGGCCGGGTGCTCCCGATCGGCGGCGTGAAGCAGAAGCTCCTCGCCGCGCACCGGGCGGGCATCACCACGGTGGTGATCCCCAAGCGGAACGAGGCCGACCTGGACGACGTCCCGGCCGAGATCCTGGAGAAGCTGGAGGTCCACCCGGTGACGGACGTCCGGCAGGTGCTGGAGATCGCGCTCGCCCCGGCGGAGGTGCCGGTCGGCGTGGCCGCGTAACTCCTGGTCGTGAGCGGGGTGTCCGTCGGGGCACCCCGCTCCGGCGGGTCCGGCGGGGCCATCCCGGTCCTGTGTCTCCGGATGTCGGTCGGGGCTGGCATCCTCGTACACATGAACGACGACGCCTTCTGGGCACTCATCGACGAGTTGAGCCGCCGCCCCGGTGACCGGGACGAGCGGCTGGAGTGGCTGCGGGCGGAGCTGATACGGCGTCCGGCCGCCGAGAGCGTGGCGTTCCAGGTGTACCTCAAGGAGGCGTGCGAGGCCGCCGACACACGCGCCGTGTGGACCGCGGCGAACCGGGTCGAGGGCGGCGGCTGCACCGAGGACGGCTTCCACTACTTCACGCTCTGGCTGGTGGGGCAGGGGCGCGAGGTGTACGCGTCGGTGGTCGCCGACCCGGACGTGCTGGCCGAGGTGCCCGGGGTGCGGAGCCTCGCCGGACGGCATCCCGACACGTGGGACGACGACGAGTGGCCCGAGTGGGAGGAGCTCGACTACGTCGCGCAGGACGCGTTCGACGAGCTGACCGGCCAGGAGGACGACGAGGGGGACGAGTTCCTCGACGCGGTCGAGGAACTCGCCGAGGAGCGGGGAGAGCGGGAAGAGGAGATGCCCCGGGGGTCCCGGCCGGAGGGGTTGGCGATACCCCGGCTCACCGCCCTCTTCCCGCTCCGGTCGTCCGCCTCCTAGGAGACGCCGGGACGCCCGGGGGCGGCCGGGGACGCCCGGTGACGGCCGGGCGTCCCCGGTGTCCCCGGCGTTCCCGGCATTCCCGGGGGCGTCAGGAGGCGGACGAGTTCCGGCGCCGGCCCAGGAGCAGGCTGCCGGCCGCGAAGGCGGCGACGGCGCCCGCGCCCGCGAGGGCCGGCGCGAGCGGCGACGAGGGGGTCGCGGCGGCCTCGGCGGAGAGCGCCGGGGCCTGCTCGTCGCCGCCGTGGCCCGCGTGGCTCACGGTGGACAGCTCGGCGCCCGCCGCGATCTTCGTCTCGGTCGGGGCCTGTGCCCGGGTGCCCGAGCCGGCCGCCGCGGCGCCGCCGAAGGTCACGTCCGAGCAGCTGTAGAAGGCCTCGGGGCTGTCGTTGCGCTGCCACACCTGGTAGACGATGTGGCGGCCCGTGCGGGCCGGCAGGTTGCCGGTGAACCGGTAGTAGCCGTCGGTCGACGTGCGGGTGGTGTTGTAGACGGCGACGGGGGTCGCGTCCAGGTCCGACCACTTGAGCGGTTGCGTCGGGTCGAAGCCGGCCTTCGTGAGGTAGATCGTCATGGTGCCCGAGTGGGGCGCGGTCACGCGGACCTTGAAGTCGAAGGAGCCGGCGGCGACGGCCGTCGCCGGCCAGTCGGTGCGCGCCCAGTCCAGCGCGCGGTACTTGGCGCGGTTCGCCGAGCAGAGCTTGCCGTCCGGGATGAGGGCCTGGTGCTGTCCGTCGGCGTTGGCGATGTTGACCTCGTTCCAGTCGTACAGCGGCTGGGTGCCGGAGTCGGCGACGAGGTCCTTGCACACCTGGGACTTGGGCGTCTCGGGGCCCTCGGCGTAACAGGCGGCCACCCGGCTGACGGGGTTGAAGACCGCCCCGTGGGCGCCGGCCGTCGTGGGGGTGAGGGCGACGAGCGCGGCGGCGGACAGGGTGGCGGCGACGGCGGAGGTGCGGCGGTAGGAGGCCATGCGGGGCTCTCTCTCGTGCGTGGGGGAGTACGGGACGAGCAACGCGCGCTGGGTGCACGGAAGTTGGCTCCCGGGCGACCGGCGTAGAGCTTCGCATTGGTCCATACCAATCGGCAAGGGAGTGGATCGAAAAAGCCGCGACGGCCCCCCGGGGTGCCGCACACCCGGGGAGCCGCCGCGGACCGATCGAAGCGCCGAAGGCCAGGTCAGCCGTTCGCCAGCGCCTGTACGCGCGAGTAGTCGCCGTTGAAGTGGTTGTGGTCGCCGACCGTCGGGCCGGAGGACGTGTACTGCCAGATCGTGTAGTACGGCCAGCCGGCCGGGAGTTCGCCGACCTCGGCGGCGTACCGCGCGATCCACAGCGGGTTGGTGTTCGCGAAGGCCGCCGAGTTGCCGGTGCACTGCTTCCACCAGCTCGTCGCCGTGTAGATCACCGGGTCACGGCCGGTCCGGTACCGGTACCGGCTCACGAAGTCCTGGATCCACGCGACCATCCCGGACTGCGTCTTCCCGTAGCAGGTCGCGCCGTACGGGTTCCACTCGATGTCGAGCACCCCCGGCAGCGTCCTCCCGTCCTTCGACCAGCCGCCCCCGTTGTTCACGAAGTAGTCGGCCTGCGCCGCGCCGCTCGCCGTGTCCGGGGTCGCGAAGTGGTACGTGCCCCGGATCATGCCCACGTTGTACGAGCCGTTGTACTGCTGCGTGAAGTACGTGTTCTTGTAGTACGTGCCTTCCGTCGCCTTGACGTAGGCCCACTTCACCCCGCTGTTCCACAGCGTGGACCACGCCACGTTCCCGTTGTGGCTGGAGACGTCCACGCCTTCCGTCTGGGCGGCCAGCGTCCCGGCGCCACCGCCGGGCTTCACGCCCTTCCCGTCGTGCGCGATCACGCCCATGCCCATGTAGGCCGAACCGCGCGCCGGCGCGACCCGGGTGCCCGGGTCCTGGGCGGCGCCGGCCGAACCGGCGAGGGGCAGGAGGAGTGCCAGTGCCGCGACCGCGGCACCGGCAAGGGTCGTTCCGGATCTGTGCACACGCATTGCGTGCCTCCGAAAGGCTCGGTGGGGGGACCTCGGGGGGAGCGGACGCACGCCGCCGACGCGTCATGGTGTGGACATGTCAGCCATCCGCCGCCCACGACGCTACGCACGTAGACCCACCGGCGGAAGAGGATCCGGATGCCGCCGTTGGTCTACTCCTGCGAAATACTGAAGGAGCTGCGGCGATGGCCGCGGCGGGAAGAAACTTTCAGCCGCCGGAAACCGGCGGCAGGGTCGCCGGGCGGCCGCCGGGGAACACGCGGGAGGTGCTGACGTGCACGGAAGCGGTACGGGAAGTGGGGGCGGGGCTCCCGGGGGCGGGGTGCGGGGCGCCCGGGTGGGGGCGGCGGCTTCCGGGGTGGATCCCGAGTTCCTGGCGTTGGAGCGGGAGCTGGCGGTGTTCCTGCGGCGGGCGCGGGCGCAGTCGGGGGAGATGGCGCGGGAGGTGCATCCCGAGCTGGAGCCGGCGGCGTACGGGCTGTTCGTGCGGCTCGACGAGGTGGGACCGCAGCGGGCGACGGAGCTGTCCGGGTACTTCGGGGTCGGCAAGGCGACGATGAGCCGGCAGCTGCGCGCGCTGGAGGTGCTGGGCCTCGTCGTGCGGGATCCCGACCCGGCCGACGGGCGGGCCTCGCTGGTGCGGCTGACGGAGGAGGGACGGGACCGGTTCCGGCACGTGCGGGACGCCCGGCGGGAGCGGTACGTGCGGAAGCTGGTGGACTGGGACCGCGCGGAGGTCGCGGAACTGGCCCGGCTGCTGCACCACTTCAACGTGCGGGCGGAGGGCTGATCCCTTCCGGGGGGCCGAGTTCCACGTGCACCGCCGTGGCGTCGTCGTGCCGCTTCCAGCGGTGGGTGCCGCCCGCCTCCGTGTCGGCGGTCTCCAGGGCGCGGACCCGGCGGAGGAGGCCCGTGGCGCCTTCCGCGCGGAGGACGCCGAGGCAGGCCGCCCAGTCGCCGGCGCCGAAGAGCTCCACCCAGCGGCTCGCCCCGTCCGAGAGCGCGGCGAGGGACCGTACCCGGGCGCGGGGCGTCGTGCCGGTCACCGCGCGCGCGGCGACCGCGGGATCGGCAGCGGCGGTGAAGAAGCCGCCCTCCCGATTGCGAAGACGGTCCGTCGCCGCGAGGGAGCGCCGGACCTCGTCCGGCACGCGGTCGAGCCGGTCGTCGAGCACCGCCCGCACCGTTCCGTCCGGTGCCTCCAGGAGGAGGGCGGAGTCCGAGAGGACGAGGTGCTCGACCGAGGCCGCGTCCCAACGCGCGAGGACCACGGTCGCCTGAGGCGTTCGCACGTGAGAAAGGTCACAGGTGTCCCGGTGGGCGTCCGCGGTGCGCCGGATTGCCCGCGACAGGATCTCGGACAGGGGCATGTCCGGCCGGGAAGCGGACAGTTCGGTCAAAGCCCCACCGAGGTGCGCGGTGAACCAGGGCACGGTGTGCACACAACCGTCATCACCCGCGGGGGGTGTGACGCCGTCGAGCAGGACGACGGTTCCGCCGCACCCCGAAGGGGACAGAGCGGCGGCCACCCAGTCCTCGTTGGGGCGTTCGGGGCTGCCGGGGAGGGTGGCGACGTCGCTGCGCATGGGCCCCAGTGTGCCCGCCCGCGATCCGGCGGCGGCGCGCTCCTTCACGGAACCCGCAAACGACCGGAAATGGCCTGTACCAAAGGGCCGACCGTGGCGCGCGAGGCGGAACGGGCACCTCCGCGGAGCTGCGGGCGGGCATCCTGCCAAAGCCCGCCCGGAAGATCCAACCGGGGGTCCGCGGGGGCCCGCGGGACACGCCCGCGGAAGTTGTTCGCCAACTCATGAGTGTTGTTCACTCGTTCGGGTGGCGGAGCGGCCGATGCGCGCCTCCTTCCCAGAAGCGCTGGAATGGTCGGAAGCCGTACCAGGGGTGGGGGCGCTCCATGTGACCGGTCGTCACCTCTGCTTTGTGGGCGGACGAGTCAAGAATGCGAGCACCGGTGCAGATGAAGCGGCCTCGGAGCAAGAACGGCACGCGGAGCCAGGCCCCCGGTGCGGAGCCGACCCCGGACGGCGTCGCCGCGCCGACCGCACAGCCCAAGTCCCCCGCGGGACGCTCCAAGCGCGTCCGCAACCGCCTGGTCGCCGGCGTCGCCTTCGTCGGCGTCACCGTCCTCGCCGCCGGGGCTCCCGCGGTCCTCGCGGCCTCCGCCGAGCTGACCGACTCCCAGCGCCTGGTCACGCTCGCCGAACTCGACCGGCAGGCCGTCACCCTGGCGCACTCCCTCGCCGACGAGCGCGACGAGGTCGTCGCGTACATCGCGGCCGGCCGCGACGCCCAGACCGGCGACGCCAAGCACCGGCGGCAGATCACCGACACCCGCTCCACCCGCGTCGACCGGCAGATAGACGAGATCCGCCCCGCCGCCCCCACCGAGCTCCGCCGGGACCTCGCGGGCCTGCCCTCCATCCGCCGTGCCGCCCTCACCGGCAAGGGCACGGCCCTGGAGGCCCACAAGGCGTACTCGGACGTCATCACCAAGCTCCAGGCCCTCGCCGACGAACTCGCCGACAAGACCCCGGCCCGCGCCGCCGACGCCTCGCTCACCGAGGCCACCCGCGCCCCGGCCGCCCTCGGCCGCGCCGTCGAACAGGCCTCCGCCACCCGCGGCCTGCTCCTCGCCGCGCTCTCCGTGCCGCAGCCCGAACCCACCGGTGACGTCCACTACGACGCCACGACCGGCACCTACGTCGCCGACGTGCCCGAGGGAGCCGCCGAGGCCACCCGCGCCCGCGACGCCCTCACCGCCGCCGCCCAGCTGGCCCGCGTCCGCGAACTCGCCGCCCTCGGCGACTTCGACCAGGCCGCCGGGTCCGCCGCCCGCGACTCCCTCGCCGCCACCGTCACCGGCCCCGACGTCAAGAGCGCCGAACGCTCGCTCGCCGCCCTCACCGACCAGCCCCGGCTCACCGAGGCCGAGCGCGCGACCGACCCGACCGGCCTGGACGCCGCCCTCTCCGCCCGCATCGAGCAGATGCGCGGCGTCGAGTCGGCCCTCGCCGCCGCGCGCGTCGAGCGGCTCGGCGCCCTCCGCGACGACGACGTCACCGCCCTCGAACTGCGCCTCGCCTACCTCGGCGGCTGCTTCCTGGTCGCGATCGGCATCTCCACCTACGTCGCCCGCACCCTCACCCGGCCCCTCGCCGTCCTCCGCATCGGCGCCGCCCGGCTCGCCGCCGCCCCGGCGCCGCACACGGAGGAGCCGGTCCGCTTCACCGGCCGCAACGACGAGTTCGCCCAGGTCGTACGCTCCCTCAACACCCTGCACGGCAAGCTCTCGGGCCTCGCCGCGCACACCGAGCGGCTCACCGACGAGCGGGCCGACCTCGCCGCGGCCAAGGAGGCCGTCGGCGCCGAGCTCGCCGCCCAGCGCGCGGACCTCCAGGGCCGTGTCGCGCTCCTGACCGCCGACCTCGAACGGCTCCGGAGCACCGTCCACCACACCTTCGTCAACCTCTCGCTGCGCAGCCTCGGGCTCGTCGAGCGCCAGCTCGCCGTCATCGAGAAGCTGGAGGAGCGCGAGCAGGACCCGGACCGCCTCGGCACCCTGTTCAAGCTCGACCACCTGGCGACGGTCATGCGCCGCCACAGCGAGAACCTCCTGGTCCTCGCCGGCCACGAGCACGTCCACGGGCACGCCGGACCCGTCCCGCTGGTCGACGTCCTGCGCGCCGCCGTCAGCGAGATCGAGCGGTACGAGCGGGTGACCATCCAGTCCCTGCCGCCGCACGCCCAGGTCGCCGGCTTCGCCGCGGACGACCTCAGCCACCTGGTCGCGGAGCTCCTGGAGAACGCCACCTCCTTCTCGCCGCCCGACGCCGAGGTCCAGCTCTCCGGCTGGCTCCTGGAGACCGGCGAGGTCATGCTCTCCGTGCAGGACGCGGGCATCGGCATGACCGCCTCCCGGTTCGCCGAGCTCAACGCCCGGCTGGCCGAGGCCGATCCGGACGCCTTCGACGGCGAGGGCCTCGGCATGCGGGTCATCGCCATGCTCGCCGCCCGCCACGGGGTGCGCGTCGAGCTCCGCGAGCAGCAGCCGGGCGGAACGGCGGCCGTCGTGGTCCTCCCGCTGCCCCTGCTGCCCACCGCCCCGCCGGCCACCGTCTCCCACCCCGTACGGGTGGCGGGTGCGGCCCCCACGATCCACCTCCCCGGCTCGGCCGCGGAGGCCAACTCCAACACCCTGCCGTCCCGTACCCGCGACCCCCTCGTCGAGGCCGCCGAGCGCGCGATCCTCGCGGCGGAGGTGGCGGGCGAGACGACCACCCGCGCCGCCGAACCGGAGCCCGAGTACAGCCCGGAGGGCGAGTACACCCCCGAGCCCGAGCCGGTGTACGCCCCCGAGCCGGAGCCGGTGTACGCCTTCGATCCCGAGCCGGAGTACGCCGCCGAGCAGGAGTACGCCTCCGAGCCCGAGCCGGTGTACGCCCCCGAGCCTGAGCGCCTCGGGGAGTCCGTCTCCGAGACCACGCTGCAGGTGCGGCTGCCCGACCCGCCGCCGGAGCCGGACGCCCACGAGCGCGCGGCCGAGCACGTCGAGCCCGCCCACCGGGTGGAAGCCCCGGCGGCCGTCGAGCCCGAGCCGGTGCCGGCCACCGGCCCCGTGGCCGACCCGGCCGCCGACCCGGGGGTCGACGCGGTAATCGACCCGGCGGTCCCCGGGCCGCGCCCCGCGCAGTGGGAGCGGGTCACCGACAAGGGCCTGCCGAAGCGGACGCCGCAGGTGGTCCGTCAGCCCGGCGCCGCCGCCACCACTCGTAAGAGCGGCGTGGACGCGGAGGCGCTGCGACGGCGCCTCGGTGGCTTCCACCAGGGAGCCAAGGCCGGACGCCGCGACGTGGAGGTCGAGTTGGGCACGGAGCGGATGGACACGGCGGGGACCGAGGCCATAAGGACTGCACGTACAGGGGAGACGGCGGGGGACACAGTCGAGGAGGCACGCAGTTGACCGCGACGGGAACGTTCGGACTGAGCACGGAGGCCCGCAACCTGCAATGGCTGCTGGGCAATCTGGTCGAGGAGGTGCCCGGCGTCCGCTCGGTCGCCGTCGTCTCCTCCGACGGACTCCTGCTGCTCTCGTCCGACCCGGCTGTCCAGGAGGCCACGCCGGCCGCCGACGAACCCGCCCGCCCGGGCGGTCCGCGCGGCTCCTGCGCCGACCTGGCCACCATCGTCTCCGGCATCGGCAGCCTGACCATCGGCGCCGCCCGGCTGATGGACGGCGGCGGGGTCAAGCAGACCATGGTGGCGATGGAGGAAGGCAGCGTCTTCGTGATGTCGATCAGCGACGGTTCGCTGCTCGGCGTGCACGCCACGCCCGACTGCGACATGAGCGTCGTGGCGTACCACATGGCGCTGTTCGTGGGCCGCGCCGGACACGTCCTCACCCCCGAAGTCCGCAGTGAGCTGCGCAAGTCGATGGAGAGCCCCCGGTGACGTCCATGTCCTCGGCCCATCACGCCCACAGGCTGCCGGTACGGGGCGAGGGGCGGCGCCCCGCGCGCGTACGCCCCTACTCGCTGACCGGCGGCCGGACCCGCTTCGGGCACATCCTGCTGGTCGAGACCTTCGTGGCGGCGCTCGAAGCGCCCGCCGCCCGCAAGGTCCTGACGGACGGCGGGCCCTTGGCCCGCGGTCTGATGCCGGAGATGCGGGCCATCGTCGAGATCTGCCGCCGGATGCGGACGGTCGCGGAGATCTCGGCGCTTCTCAAGATGCCGTTGGGGGTCGTCCGGGTGCTGCTCAGCGACCTGGCCGACCAGGGAAAGATCCGTGTGTACGGGACCGGTCACGGCACCGGCCAGCCCGACCGCGCGCTCCTCGAAAGGGTGCTGAGTGGACTCCGTCGTCTCTGACGCCTCCGCCGTCTCCGATTCACCGGCGGTCGCGGGCATTCCCGCGCAGCCCCAGGCCGACCTGTTCGCCCCGGGTGCCCGCGAACCGGGCATAGCCGGGCCGGACGCCGAGGACGGCGCCCAGGACTGGCAGCTCGACCACACCCGTGCGCCGATCGCGACGAAGATCGTCGTCGCGGGCGGCTTCGGGGTCGGCAAGACCACGTTCGTCCGCGCCGTCTCGGAGATCACCCCGCTCCAGACCGAGGCCCTGATGACCCGGGCGAGCGAGGACACCGACGACCTCACGGCGACGCCGGACAAGCTCACCACCACGGTCGCGATGGACTTCGGCCGGATCACGCTCGACAACGACCTGGTGCTGTACGTCTTCGGTACGCCGGGGCAGCAGCGCTTCTGGTTCATGTGGGACGACCTGGTGCGCGGTGCGATCGGCGCGATCGTGCTGGCCGACACCCGGCGGCTCACGGACTGCTTCCCGGCCCTCGACTACTTCGAGAGCTGCGGACTGCCGTACATCGTGGCCGTCAACCACTTCGAGGGCACCGAGGCGTTCGAGCCGGAGGACGTCAGGGAGGCCCTGACCGTCTCCCCGGACGTCCCGGTGGTGATCATGGACGCGCGCAAGCGCTACAGCGTCGTCGAGAGCCTGCTCGCGATGGTCGCGCACGCGCTCGAAGCCACCCCCGAATAGCCGTCCCCGTCGGTCACAGTCGCCAGGAGCACCACACATGCGGAAGATACTCATAGTCGGCGCCGGCCAGTCCGGTCTGCAGCTCGCCCTCGGACTCCAGTCGCAGGGGTACGAGGTCACCCTCATGTCGAACCGGACGGCGGACGAGATCCGGTCCGGCCGCGTCATGTCCACCCAGTGCATGTTCGACACCGCGCTCCAGCACGAGCGGGACCTCGGGATCAACTTCTGGGAGTCCCAGGCGCCGCGCATCGAGGGCCTCGGCGTCTCCGTCGCCGGCCCGGACTCGGCCCGGGTGATCGACTGGGTCGGGAAGCTGGACGGGTACGCCCAGTCCGTCGACCAGCGCGTGAAGATGGCCGGCTGGATGGAGACCTTCGCCCAGCGCGGCGGCCAGCTGGTGATACACGGCGTGGCCGTCGGCGACCTGGACTACTTCTCCCGCGGCTACGACCTGGTGCTCGTCGCCGCGGGCAAGGGCGAGCTGGTCTCCATGTTCGGCCGGGACGCGGCCCGTTCGCCGTACTCCGAGCCGCAGCGGGCGCTGGCCGTCGCGTACGTCCACGGCCTCGGCCCGCGCCCCGAGCACCCCGACTTCGACGCGGTCCGCTGCAACGTGGTGCCGGGCGTCGGCGAGCTCTTCGTCATGCCGACCCTCACCACCGGCGGCCGTGCCGACATCCTCTTCTGGGAGGGCGTCCCCGGCGGTCCGCTCGACGCCTTCCAGGGCGTCAAGGACCCCTCCGAGCACCTGGCGCTGACGCTGGAGCTGATGGAGAAGTTCACGCCGTGGGAGTACGCCCGGGCCACCAGGGTCGAGCTGACCGACGCGGGCGGCACCCTCGCCGGCCGGTACGCGCCGACCGTCCGGAACCCGATCGGCCGGCTCCCCGGCGGCGGTCTGGTCCTCGGCGTCGCGGACGTCGTCGTCGCCAACGACCCGATCACCGGTCAGGGCTCCAACTCGGCGGCCAAGTGCGCCGCCGCCTACCTCGCCGCCATCGTCGAGCAGGGCGACAAGCCCTTCGACGAGGAGTGGATGCAGGGCGCCTTCGACCGCTACTGGCAGACCGCCCAGCACGTCACCAAGTGGACGAACGCGATGCTGTCCCCGCCGCCGGAGCACGTCCTCAACCTCCTCGGCGCCGCCGGCCAACTCCAGCCCGTCGCCGACCGCTTCGCCAACGGCTTCAACGACCCCTCCGACTTCGAGAACTTCTTCTTCGACCCCGAGAAGACGTCGGCGTACCTGGCCTCGGTCTCCGGCTGAGGCACGGCTCCTTCGTAACGCCGGCGGCCGGTCCCGGGGACGGGGCCGGCCGCCGGCGTCCGCGTTCGCATCGGGGTCCGCTTCCCGTGGGGCCCGAAAAACGGGTCGAGTCGTTCCGCTCCGATGCTCGATCATGTGTCCATGTCTCAGCAGAACACCCTGGCCCGTGTGGACGCCGACCTCGCCGCGGGCCGCGTGCCCATGGCGCGCCAGCGGCTGCGCGGTCTGGTCTCGTCGTTCCCGCACGACCTGGAGCTGCGGCGCCGGCTCGCCGAGGTGTACCGGCTGTACGGGGACGCCGCGGAGGCGGGCCGGTGGACCTACCTCGAAGAGGACCGGCGTGCGGACGAGACGGCCGCGTTCGAGGAGCGGTACGGGTCCCCCGGGTGGCGGATGAAGGCCCTCGCGTGGCGCGGCCCCGAGTCGCTGGCGGCGACCGTCTTCGCCGAGGAGCAGCTGACGGCGCTGCGGACCGCCCGCGCGGAGGAACGGGGGCGGCCGGTCGACTGGGACGACCCGGCCTCCTACGAGGACGACGGCGACGGCGACGGTGAGCACGCGCCGGACACCGGGGGGTGGAGCGTCGGCGGGGTCGTCGCGGGCCTCGGCTGCCTGGTGGGCTGTGTCGCGTTCGCGGCGGTCTGGGTGATCGGCGTGATCGCGCTCTTCTCGTAGCGCCCGGACCCCTCCGCGCGGCGGACCGCGAGCGGGTCAGCAGCCGGTCAGCAGGCCGGTCAGCGCGAAGAGGGCGCCGACGAGGCACCAGCCGGGGCGGCCCCAGCCGGGGCGGCCCCACCCCAAGGGTGAGGCTCTTGCGGAGGAGGGGGGTCAGCGTCGGTCGAAACCCTCGTCGGCTCCGTCCGTGGCGCCCGAGGGGAGCGCGGGCGGGGTGTACGAGGTCAGCGCAGGCCCGCCCGGATCGGGGCGTACGGCCCCGAGCAGCGGGTTCGCCGCGACGGGGGAGACCTTCACCTTCCCGCCGGGGCGCGGCGCCTGCACGACCAGGCCGCCGCCGAGGTACAGCGCCACATGGGTGGCGCCCGGGAAGTACACGACCAGGTCGCCGGGGCGCAGTTCGGTGAGCGCGACGCGGGGCAGGGTCGCCCACTGCTCCTGGCTGGTGCGCGGGATCTCGCGCCCCGCCGCGGCCCACGCCCGCTGGGTCAGCCCCGAGCAGTCGTACGTGTCGGGGCCCTCGGCCCCCCACTCGTACGGCTTGCCGATCTCGCCCACCGCGAAGCGCAGCGCCTCCGCGCCCGCCCGTGAGGGGGTGCGGGTGCCGTCCAGGACGCCGGAGTCGAGCAGTTCGCGCTGGGCGCCGGCGGTCTGGACGCGCTCCAGTTCGGTGAGTCGGGTGAGCTGTTCGGGCGAGAGCCCGGCGAGCAGCTTCTCCACCTCCCGCAGCCTGGCCGCCACCTCGTCGCGCCGGGTGCGCTGCGCCGCCGCCAGGGTCTGCTGCCGGTCGAGGGCCTTGCGCGAGGCGCTCGCGAGGGCGTCGGCCTTCCGTTCGGCTCCTTCGAGCCGCTCGACGGCGGTGGCCCGGCCGCGGGCCGCGCGGGCCATCAGATGCCCGTGGTCGAGCGCCGACTGGGGGTCGGGCGAGAACAGCAGCCGCACGTACGAGGAGAACTCGGACCTCCCCTGGTACTGCTCCCGGGCGATCCGTCCCGCCTCGGCGCGCCCCTGGGCCAGGGCGGTGCGGGCGGCGGTGAGCCGGGCCGTGACCTTCCTGGTGTCGGCCGTCTGCACCTTCAGCGCCTCCTCGGCGGCGTTGAACCGCTCGGTGGCCTCCTCGGCCTGCTGGTACAGCGCGCGCAGCCGGGTGAGGAGCCCGGTCACGGAGTCGCCGCCGGGCGGGGGCAGGGCGGCGGCGTCGTCGTCGAGCGCGGGGGCGGGGGGAGTGCCGGAGGGGGTGGCGGGGGGAGGGGAGGGAGCGGTGGCGGGGGGCTCCGACGCGGCCGGGTCGAGCGGATCGGTCGGCTCGGTCGGCGGAGCGAGCGGATCGGCGGGGCCGGCCGACGGGGCGAGCGGGCCGGCCGGGTTCGCCGACGGGTCGAGCGGGTCGGGCGGATCGGTCGGGTCGGCCGGGTTCGCCGAGGGGTCGACCGGGCCCACCGGTTCCGCCGACGGGTCGGCCCAGGCGATGGGGGCTTCCGCGGGGGGTTCGGTGGGAGGGTCCGGCGGGGCGGCACCCGCGGCCGGGAGCGCCCCGGTGAGCGCGGTCACGGCGGCGAGCGCCCCCGTGCAGACCGTGCGCAGCAGCCTTCGTGACATCGTCACCACCTCCACGGGGATGATGACGTGTCACTTCATCTGATGACTGTACGAACCGGGGCGCGCCCGGCGCCCTCACCCGTTCGGCTCAGCGTCCTTCGCGGAGCCGCCACCCGGCTTGGACCACGGCCACTTCAGTTCACGCCGCTCGCGGCCCTCGGGGGCGTACTGGTAGACCCAGCCGCGCTGGAGGCCGAGGCGCTTCGTGTACCCCGACGGCTCGCGCCGGTAGACGTACAGGAGCGGCGGGCGCCCGTCGCGGGCCGGGACCGGGACCTCGTACCACTTCGGCGGGTGGCCGGTCGGGCCGAGGAGGATCGGCAGGACCCGGCCGTCGAGGGGGCCGCCGCGGAAGGGGGTGTTCTCGCTCTTCACCCCTCCAGTCTCTCCCGTACGGCCGCCGGCACCGGCTCACAGCAGGTGCGCCGCCTCGCCGACCACCGGGATCACCTTGCGGGCGAGCGTCGCCACCGGGCCGTCGGCCGTCTCCTGCGCGAGGAGCCGCCGGACGACCTCCGCGGTCTCCGGGTCGCTCGCCGTGGTCGCCGCGAGGAGGGCGACGAGATGGTCGACGAGCCATTCCCGCAGCTCCCGGGCCGGGGGCTGCTTCTCCTCGTCGAGCCAGATGAGGGAGGCCGCCTCCACGGCGGCGATCCACGTGCGCACCAGCAGGGAGAGCCGGGAGCCCGGCCGCTCCGCCCCGAGGTGGACGAGGATCTGTTCGGCGGCGGCCCGGCGCACCTCGTCGACGATCGCGCTGGTCCGGGAGGTCTCGGCGACGCTGCCGCCGCGCAGCAGGGCGCTGAACCCGGCGTCGTGCTCGTCGACGAAGGCCAGGTACCGGTCGAGCACCCGGCCGAGCCGCTCCGTGGGCGGCCCGTCCCGCGGCTCGGTGAAGCAGTGGTTCAGGGCGTCGGCGGAGGACCGCAGGGCGGCCTCGTACAGCTGCTGCTTGCCGCCGGGGAAGTACCGGTAGACGAGGGGCCGCGAGACGCCGGCCGCCTCGGCGACGTCGTCGAGGGAGACGTCCTCGGGCGTCCGGTGGGCGAAGAGCCCCAGGGCGGCGTCGAGCAGCTGCCCGCGCCGCTCCTCGACGGTGAGCCTGCGGTACGCGGGAGTGGCGGCGCTGGTCATGCCCGCAGCGTAGCCGCGGAGCGGCCCCCTCAGGCGAGCAGGCCCGAGGACTTCCAGAGGCGGCGGCCCGGCCCGCGCAGCACGCCGATGTCGTCGAGGAAGTCGGTCAGCCGCTTCGCGCCGGACCGCATGACCTCCTGCCGGTGCCCGCTCGCCCGCACCTGGGCGACGGCTTCCCGGCGGTCCAGGCCCACGGCCTCGTACACCCCGGGGTTGACGAAGCAGGTGGAGAAGACCCGGGCGGCCTCGCCGCAGCTCAGCCGGGTGAACTCCTGCTCCCAGCGCGGGGCGGTCGCCATCTGGCGGCGCAGCTCTTCGCGGGCGTACCGCACGTGGCGGGCCTCCTCGACGACGTGGATCCGGGTCACCCCGCGCACCAGGGCCTGCACCCGCTCGTCCGGGAAGGTGAGGCGCTGCATCCAGTCGAGGATCTCCTCGCCGAGCAGGGTGGCGGCGAAGGAGCCGGGGGTGGTGGAGACGGTCTTCAGGATCCGCGCGAGGTTGTGGTAGATCCGCGGCACCGGGTAGGCCGGGGTGCCGCCGCGGGTGATCAGCCGGGCGAACATCATCGAGTGGCGGCACTCGTCGGCGATCTCGGTGAGGGCGTAGCGGACGTGATGGCTGGTCAGGGACTTGTCGTAGATGTGCCGCACGAGCAGCTGCATCAGGATGATCTCGAACCAGATGCCGAGGGAGGCGAGCGAGGCGGCCTCGTGGCGGGAGAGGGCGATCCGCTGCTCCTCGGACATCCGGCGCCAGAGCGGGGTGTCGTAGAGGGAGACGAGCTCGGGCGGCCAGAACCACTTGCCGTCCTCGAAGGGGGAGTCCCAGTCGAGCTCGGTGTCCGGGTCGAAGGAGTGCCTGCGGGAGGACTCCAGGAGGCGTTCCGCGACCTGTTCACGGTCGCGCAGCGGCCCCAGGGCGTCCCGGAGGAGGCTGAAGTCGGGCTCGGTGAAGGGGGTCATGGTCCGGGCACCTCGCTGCGCTCGCCGTCGCGTTACCGGGGGTCACCTTGTATGAGACTGCCCGTCAGCAAGCCCGTCAATCCCTTGCGCGCGACTTGTTGACGACTCGTCTACCACCGTGTGAGCCTGCTGGAAACGGACGGAAGGAGTCGTCAGTGTCGACGCACGACCTCTATGTCAACGCCCCCGCCGGACCCGTATGGCAGGTGCCCGCCACCGGTGCCGCCCGCTTCTCCTGGGACTACGACGACGGCCGCGAGCGCCTCCTCGCCCTCTACCGCAAGGGCAAGGACAAGCAGTGGGACGGGGCCACCCGCATCGACTGGGACCTGGAGGTCGACCCGTACGACCCGCTCGGCACCCCCGACGAGGTCCTGAACCTGTACGGCACCCGCCACTGGGCCAAGATGACCGAGAAGGACAAGGGCGACCTGCGGCGCCACTACTCCTCCTGGCAGTTCAGCCAGTTCCTCCACGGCGAGCAGGGCGCGATGATCTGCGCCGCCCGGATCGTCGAGTCCGTCCCCGACCTCGACGCCAAGTTCTACTCGGCCACCCAGACCATGGACGAGGCCCGGCACGCCGAGATCTACGGCCGCTTCCTCCACGAGAAGATCGGGATGCTCTACCCGATCAACGACGACCTCCAGGGCCTGCTCGACGACACCCTGCGCGACTCCCGCTGGGACATGCCCTACCTCGGCATGCAGGTCCTCATCGAAGGCCTCGCCCTCGCCGCCTTCGGCATGATCCGCGACACCACCGACAAGCCGCTGCCCAAGCAGATCCTGGCGTACGTGATGCAGGACGAGGCCCGGCACGTGGCCTTCGGCCGGATGGCCCTGCGCGACTACTACCGGCAGCTCTCCGACGCCGAACTCCGCGACCGCGAGGAGTTCGTCATCGAGGGCTGCCACCTGATGCGCGACCGGCTGCGCGGGGTCGAGGTCCTGGAGAACTTCGGCATCCCGCGGAAGGAGGCCGAGGAGCTCAGCGAGCAGAGCGAGTTCCTGCGGCTCTTCCGCAAGCTCCTCTTCAGCCGGATCGTCCCCTGCGTCAAGGACATCGGCCTCTGGGGCGAACGCCTCCAGAAGGCCTACCTCGACATGGGCGTCTTCGACCTCGGCGACTCCAACCTCGACCTCCTGATGACCCAGGACGAGGAGATCGCCGAACGCCTCGACGCGCAGCGGTTCGCGGCGGAGGAACGCGCCCGCGTCACGGAGGTCGCCGACGCCATCGCGGACGGAGCGGCCGAGGCGTAGCCGCGGGGTCTCCCGGAGCCAGCCGGAATCCCCCGGAGCCCCTAGCGCCGCCGGGCCTCCGCCTCCAGGCGCAGTGCCTCCTCCATGACGGCCTTCGCGATCGGGGCCGCGCTGCCGCCCCCGCTGATGTCCGTACGGGAGGCCTCGGCGTCCTCGACGACGACGGCGACCGCGACCGCCGGCTGGGCGGAGTCCTCGGCCTGCGCCCAGGCGATGAACCAGGCGTACGGGGTGCCCGTGTTGCCGAAGCCGTGCTGGGCCGTGCCCGTCTTGCCGCCGACCCGGGCGCCCGGGATCGCCGCGTTCGAGCCGGTGCCCTCCTCGACCGCCTTCACCATCAGCCGCTGGAGCTGGACCGCGGTGGACGGGGTCATCGCCTGCCGGTAGCTGCGGCGGCCGGTCCGGTCGACCGTCGTGCCGCCGGAGGTGGTGGTGCGGTCGACGAGGTACGGGTGGGCGATCTCCCCGTTGTTGGCTACGGCCGCGGCGACCATCGCCATCTGGAGCGGGGTCGCCGTCGTGTCGAACTGCCCGATCGACGACAGCGCCAGCTGGTCCGGGCTCATCTCCCGGTCGAAGTTGGACTTCGCGACCCAGGACGGCACCCGCAGGCCGGTGTCGTCGAAGCCGAACCGCTCCACCGCGTCGACCATCCCCGTCAGGCCGACCTCCACCCCGAGGCCGGCCATCACCGTGTTGCACGACCACTGGATCGCGTACGCGAGGGAGGCGTCCCCGCAGCCCTTCGCCTCGTTCGGCAGCACCTGGCGGGTGCCCGGCAGCACGAACGGGTCGGGGGTGTCCGTCGGCGCCTCCACGTCCCGCACGACCCCGGCGTCCAGGGCCGCCGCGGCCGTCACGATCTTGAACGTGGACCCCGGGGGGTACGTCTGCCGCAGGGCGCGGTTCAGCATCGGCTGGTTCGGCGAGGTGTTCAGCCGCTTCCAGGCCTCCTTCACCGCCGGGCCCGTCCCCGAGAGGACGCCCGGGTCGTACGAGGGCGAGCTGACGACGGCCAGGACGCGGCCGCTGGAGGGTTCGAGCGCCACGACCGCGCCGCGCTTCCCGTCGAGCCCCCGGAAGGCCGCCTCCTGCATCGTGGCGCGGACCGTGGTCACCACGTCCCCGCCGGGCTGGTGGCCGCGGGTGAGGTCGTTCCAGAGGGGCAGCGGCGCCAGCATCGGTTCGGTCCCCGACAGGATCTCGTCCTCGGCGTGCTCGACGAGCGTCGTGCCGTACGTCTGGGAGGCGAAGCCGGTCAGGGGCGCGTACAACGGCCCCTGCCGGTAGGTGCGTTCCCAGCGCAGCTGCTGGCCGCTGTCCCGGGAGCCGGTCACCGGCTTCCCGTCGACGAGGATCTCGCCGCGCGGTTCGGCGTACCGCTCGATCGCGATCCGCCGGTTCGCCGGGTTGTCGTCGAGCGACGGGGCTTCGAGGACCATCACCCGCGCGGCGTTGACGAGGAGGGCGGCGAGGAGGACGAGGCAGAGGGCGGCCGCCCGCCGGATGTACCGGATCACCGGGCCTCCTCCGTCACGGGCGCGAGCGTCCCGGTGTCGGCCGAGTCCGGCTGCGGGGCCCGCGCGGAGTCGCTGACCCGGATGAGGAGGGCCACGATCACCCAGTTGGTGACGACCGACGAGCCGCCCTGGGCGAGGAACGGCATCGCCATGCCGGTCAGCGGGATGAGGCCCATCACCCCGCCCGCGATCACGAACACCTGGAGCGCCACGATCGAGGCGAGCCCGATCGCGAGCAGCCGGCCGAAGGGGTCGCGGAGCGAGAGGCCGGCGCGGTAGCCGCGGGCCACGAGCAGCGCGTACAGCAGGAAGAGGGCGGTGAGGCCGACGAGCCCCAGCTCCTCGCCGGCCGTCGCCAGGATGAAGTCGGACTTGACGGCGAAGCCGATGAGGACGGAATGGCCGAGACCGAGCCCCGTGCCGAGCATCCCGCCGGCCGCGAACGCGAAGAGCGACTGCGCCAGCTGCCCCGGACCGTCGCCGGCCCGGATCGAGGCGAACGGGTCGAGCCAGTCCTGCACCCTGCTGTGCACGTGCGGTTCGAGGGAGCCGACCAGGAACGCGCCGGCCGCGGCCAGGACGAGACCGACCGCGATCCAGCCGGTCCGCCCGGTCGCCACGTACAGCATGATCACGAAGAGGCCGAAGAAGAGCAGCGACGTCCCCAGGTCCCGTTCCAGGACCAGCACGCCGACGCTCAGCAGCCAGATCGCGACGATCGGCCCGAGCACCCGCCCGGTGGGGAACTGGAACTTCCAGATCCGGCGGCCGGTGTACGCCAGGGCGTTGCGGTTGGCGGCGAGGTACGCGGCGAAGAAGACCGCGAGCAGGATCTTCGCGAACTCGCCCGGCTGGAACGAGAGCCCGCCGAGCCTGATCCAGATCTTGGCCCCGTTCACCGCCGGGAAGAAGATCGGCAGGATCATCAGGGCGAGCGCGGCGGCCACCGAGACGTACGCGTACCCCTGGAGGGTGCGGTGGTCGCGCAGCAGCGCGACGACCACGATGAAGAGCGCCACCCCGAGCGTCGACCAGACCAGCTGCGTCGCCGCCGCCTGGTCGTTCGGCGTCTCCAGGTCGAGGCGGTAGATCAGCACGAGCCCGAGGCCGTTGAGCAGGACCGCGATCGGCAGCAGCAGCGGATCGGCGTACGGCGCGCGGAACCGGACCGCGAGGTGGGCGACCAGCGCGAGCAGCCCGAGCCCGGCGCCGTAGCGGGCCGCGTCCGGCGGCACGGCGCCGCTGCGGGCGAGGCCGACCGCGGCGTAGCCGGAGACGGAGATGAGGACGGCGCAGACGAGGAGGGAGAGTTCCACGCCGCGGCGCTTCGGCATGCGTACCCCGGGCGGGGGAGCGTCCGTGCGCGGTGCGGTCATGGTCGGCAACGTAGCAAGCGGTATGCCCTATGTCCCTTTTGTGTGACGGTGTGCCGTGGAGCGCCGTCAGTCCTCCGGGTCGGCGTCCGCGAGGCGCACGTACTCGGGGAGCCTCAGCCGGGCCTCGGCGCCCGCGCCCCCGACCGGCCGGGCGAAGACCAGCTCGGCGCCGATCACCTCCGCCTGCCCGACGGCGATCGTCAGCCCGAGACCGTGCCCCTTGCCCCCGCTCTCGGTACGGAACCGCTGCGGCCCCGACTCCAGGAGGTACGCCGGATACCCGGGGCCGTGGTCCCGCACCGACACCACGGGGCCGTCCACCGTCACCACCACCGGAGGCGCCCCGTGCCGGTGCGCGTTGGCGACCAGATTGCCCAGCACCCGCTCCAGGCGCCGCCGGTCCGTCTCCACCGTAGCGTCCCTGACGACCCGCACCTCCGTCGCCGTGCCCGAGGCGCGCACCACCCGCTCGGCGAGCGGCCCGAGTTCGTGCACCGCCAGGTCCACGGTCTCGTTGCGGGCGTCGAGGCGCGAGATCTCCAGGAGGTCCTCGGTGAGACCGCGCATCGCCTTCACCCTGTCCCGCACGAGCTCGGAGGGCCGGCCCTCCGGCAGCAGCTCGGCCGCCGCCGAGAGCCCGGTCAGCGGGGTGCGCAGTTCGTGCGCCACGTCGGCGGTGAACCGCTGCTCGCTCTGCAGCTTGCGCTGGAGCGACGAGGCCATCGTGTCGAGCGCCCCGGAGACGGTGGCCACCTCGTCCTGCGGGCGCGAGGGGTCCTTCGTCCGGGGGTCGTCGACACGCGCGTCCAGGTCGCCCGCGCTGATCCGCCGGGCCACCTGGGCGGTCAGGTGCAGCCTCCGGGTGACCCGGGTGACGGCGAACGCGCCCGCGAGCAGGGTCACGCCGATCGCGAGCACCGAGGAGCCGACGATCGACCGGTCGAGCGCGTCGATCGTCTCGGCGCTCTGCGTGTAGTCGACCCGCACGGCCAGGGCACGGCCGTCCGCGGGGCCCGCCGCCCACATCGTCGGGCGGCCCCGGTCGTCGGCGACCATCGTGCCGTGCTCGCCGCGGGCTGCGAGCGCCCGCAGGGGCGCCGGGAGGCCCGGCGGGTCGATGGCGGCGAAGCGGGGCAGCGGCTCGCCCGCCTCGTACAGCCGGCCGACCTCGGTGAGCCGGGTCAGCGCCTTCTCCCGGGAGTCGTCCACGGTCCGGGAGGTCACCGACACGTGGACGAGCGCGCCGAGCAGCGCGGCCAGCGCGCAGCACATCACGGCGATGAAGACCGCGGCCTTCCAGGTGAGGGTCGCGGTCCAGGCGGGCAGCCGGAGCGGCTTCACCGGGTGGGCTCGGCGGGTACGGGCACGGGCTCCGCCGGGACGGGATCGCCGGGTTCCCCCGAGGCGGGCGGGGTGCTCGGCGACGGGGTCGCGCTGGGGCTGACCAGGCGGGGCACGGGCACCGCCGAGGGCCCGGTGCGGGAGGGCCGCACCCGGACGATCTCGTCCCGGGTGGGCAGCATGCTGTGCTGCTGCTCGTCCCAGGACCAGGCGGTGCGGTACTCGTACCCGGGGATGCCGGCCGAGCTGACCCGCATGATCAGGTCCCGGCCGGCCAGCTCCACGCTGATCACCTGGTCGACGGTGGACATGATCCTGGTGAGCCCGCCGTTCTCGGCGAGGTAGACCCGCACCCCGACCTGCTGCTGCGGCATCCGGATCCCCACGATCAGCTCGTCCCGGCCGTTGCCGGTGAGGTCGCGGTAGTACGGCCGCATGACCGGGCAGGCCGCGGGCGCGGTGGGGCACGCCTCGATCGCCCGCGCGGTCTCCTCGTAGAGCCCGTCCGCGCCCGTGTACGTGTCCGGGTTCGCGCGGACCTCGGCGCGGACCACGGCGACCGCGTCGACGGAGCGGACGTCGTTGTCGGCGGCCTCGATGCCGGGGACGCGCTCGGTGTCGGACTCGCCGTAGTCCACCGGCGGGTTCGTGGCCGGCGCGAGGTCGGGCCACAGCCGCACCGGCCCTACGGCCGCGGGCGTCGCCCCGGCGCTCTTCAGCCCGCCCTCCCCGCCGCCGCACCCGGCGAGCGCGAGTGCGAGGCCGAGCGCGAGGCCGAGTGCGCACAGGGCGCGGCCGGTGCTGCGCACTCCGTGCGGTCTCACGGTGCTCCTCGGTCGGTCGGGATCGGTACGACTCTTCTCCCGTAGACCTTATGCGGAGGGAAGTCCTTTTTATCCATTCATCGGGTTGTCCGAGCCCCGCTCCATCCGGGCCAGTGCGGCACGGCACAAGGTCAGGAGCTTCTCGTCGAGGTGGATGTCGTGGCTGCCGGAGGCGCCCTCGCGGGCGTTGTGGCGGCGCCGGCGCGTCAGCTCGGTGAGGATCACGAGCTGGGCCTCCGAGGCGGCCGGACCCATCTCCGCGAGGCACTCCGCGATGTCCATGCGCGCGTGCCGGTTCTCCTCCCAGGCCGCGAGCAGCACCGGCAGCGTCGTCGCGGTCTCGCCGGACACCCGCCACAGGGCCGTCGCGGTCCTGACCCGCACCCACAGGTCCCGTGAGGCCAGGCCGGGCCGGAGGGCGGGGGCGGCCCCGGCCGCCGCCGGGCCGATGTCGGCCAGGGCCAGGGCGGCGCAGCACCAGTCCGCGCCGGACACGCCCGGCCGCAGCCACCACTCCAGGGCCGCGAGCGCCTCCCCGGTGTCACCTTCGGCCGCCCACAGGGCGCGCGCCGCCGTCGCGGCGACCGCGGCCGACTCGGCGGCCAGGAGTCTTCGCAGCTCCGGTACGGCCTCCCCGGCGGCCGGGCCGAAGGCGGCCAGGGTCCGCAGGGCCGACTCTCGCACCCAGTCGCGCCGGTTCTCCGGGGCGCCGCGCAGCACCCGCAGCACCTCGGGAACGGCCTGGGCGCCCCGCACGGCCGCCAGCGCGTACAGCAGCGGCGCCGCCCGGTCGTAGAGCCGCTCGTCGAGCTCGACCTCGGCGAGCCGGCGCCGCAGCAGCGGGGCGAGCATCGCCGCCGAGGGCCCGAGACCGTCCATGGCGTACAGCAGCTCGCGCCGCACCTCGCCCTCCTCCAGGGCGCGGGCGAGCAGCGGGACGACGCGGGCGTCCCCGGCACGGGCCAGCGCGAGCAGCGCCCCGTCGCGCCCGGACCGGCCGACGAAGGCGTACCCGCTGCCGTGACCGGGACCGGCGGGTCCGTTGGACGGCGCGGAGCCGGCCGGGCCCGCCGTCAGACGGGCCATCAGCGCGTCGGCGGCCGGTCCGCCCAGCTCGAAGAGCCGCTCGAGGAAGGACGTCGCGGCCTCCCTGAGCCGGGGCTCGGGATCGTGGAGCTGGGCGCCGACGAGCCGGACGACCTCCTCGTACCGCCCGCGCCACATCCTGATCAGCCCGCCGCACAGCCGGATCGCGTCCGAGCGCTGCCCCCAGTCGGGGCTCCGAAGCTGCGCGAGGATCAGCGCGATCCGGTCGTCGACGCGGTCGTCGAGCGCCGTGTGCAGGGTCCGCAGCAACTCCTCGGTCCAGGGGGCCGGCCGCCCGGCCGCGTGCTCCTCGAGGAGCTCCCTGACCTGCCCGATCACCGTCGGCGCCGCGGACCGGTAACCGTCGGCGCCGGCGGCCGGACCCTGCGCCGCCGTCCGGATCTCCTCCAGGAGCCCCGTCACCCACGGCACCACGTCGTCGGGGATCTCCGCCGGCGCGCAGCGCGCCCGCTGGGCGAGGGCCGCCAGCCGCAGTCCCGGGTCGTGCGCGGCGCGGGCGAGCCAGCCGAGCCAGTCGACGGTCTCGGCGCGCAGCGACGCGTGCCGCAGCGCGATCCGCCCGACGGCGGCCACGAGGGCGAGCCGCACCTCGGTGTCCCGCTCGACGGTGAGCCGCTCCCGCAGCAGGGTCAGCACCCGGGCGGGCTCGGGGTGGAGCGAGGCGAGCGCGCACGGGGCGGCGAGCCGCACCTCGGGGTCGGGGTCGGCGACGAGCCCCAGGAAGACGTCGGCCCCGGCGGCGACGGCGGCGGCGGCCATCGCGTAGTTGGCGGCGGGGATGAACTCCTCGTCGTCCGGGCTGAGTCGGTCCAGTTCGTCGAGCTCGTCGTCGTCGTCGAGCTCGATCCCGCCGATGCTGGTGAGCAACTCGACGATGCCGCCGCGGTCCTGGACCGCGGGGTCGGCGACGAGTTCGAGGAGGAAGGGGATGCAGGCGAGCGTCGAGTCGTAGACGTCGCCCTGGTGGTGCACGGCGCCGTACATGCCGTCGAGGGCGGTCTCGCGCTCCGCGGGGTCGGCGGAGGCGAGTCCGCGGAGCAGCTCCGGCACGTCGTCCGCGGGGCCGTACGCGTGCCCCAGCGAGGCCCAGTCGACCTCCTCGATCCCCGTCAGCATGCCGGCCGCCTTCCCCGTGAGCGCTGTGCCAGGCAGCAAGTGTGCACCACAGGGCCGCCGGCAACGCCTAACCCGCGACACCCGCCCCGCGCGGAGCCTCGGTTGCGGCCTCTTTGCGCCATATACGGTACGGAGCAGGGCAGTTGCTCTCGGTGTATGCCGTCGGAGACGCGGCGCCCGCCCCGTCAGCCCTCCGACCGGACCCGGACGAACGCCGCGTTCTCGTGCCGCCCCGCGAGCTGCCGCAGCTCGACGGGGAGCGGCGGGTCCACCGGCCGCACCGGCCCGTGCTCCGGATCGTCGGCGAGCGGACCGGCGCGGTCGCCCGCCAGCGCGCCGACCTCGCGCGCCTGCGCCGGGGTGAGCCGGGGCGAGGTGGTGACGGCGCGGCCGTCGGGAAGCCGGACGAGCAGGGCCCGGGGCCGGTCCGCCGGGCCGACGAGACCTACGAGCAGGCCGTCGCTCGTGTCGGCGTGCCGGACCTTCCGCCAGGCCCAGGTGGCGCCGGCCCGGTAGGGCGAGCCCAGCCGCTTGGCGACGATCCCCTCGACCCCCGCGTCCCGCAGGTCGCGGAACCACCCGCGCGCCGTCTCCTCGTCCGTGGTGGCCAGCACGCGCTGGAGGGGCGGGCCGACGTCCGCGAGGGCCGCGCCCAGCAGCTCCCACCGGTCGCGGAGCGGCAGGCTCCGCACGTCCCTGCCGGGGACGGCGAGCAGGTCGAAGGCGATGTACGAGACCGGCACCCCGGCCCGTACCCGGTCCGCGTGGGAGCGGAGCAGATCGGTGAAGCTGAGCCGCCCCTCCCGGTACGCGCACAGCTCGCCGTCGAGGACGACCCCGGCCGGCAGCCGCTCGCCCAGATGCGCGGCGATCCCGGGGAACTCGGGCGCGAGGTCCCGGCGGGACCGGGACTGGAGCACGACCCGCCCGCCGCCGAGCACGAACGCGAGGGCCCGGAAGCCGTCCAGCTTCAGGGAGTACTGCAGCTCTCGGGGCGGCTCGCCCTGCTCCGGGATCTCGTCGGCGGACCGGGGCCGCATGACGTCGACGGGCGGCGCGAGCGCGACGGCACCGCGGGCGCGGGCCGCCGCGCCGCCGCCCCGGGCCGCCCCGGCGCCCGCCCCCACCCCGGCCGCCACCCCGAGCCCGAGGACCTTGCCATCGGGCGCGTGCCGCTCACGCGGGGCCCGGTCGATCGGTTCCGTACTCATGTGACCCCACTATGGTGCGGAATATCGTCCTATCCGGGGGTGGCTCGCCGTCTGGGGG
>NZ_JBFPNH010000058.1:0-37267 GCF_040815545.1 Streptomyces sp. LMG1-1-1.1
TCGGCGGGCAGCCCGGCGAACTCGACCAGCCACCCGCCGTCCGGCGCCCCGCCGCCGCACCCGCCGCCTGCGAACAGGCGTGACCGGCCAGTCGCCCGGCGGGCCCACCGACGTGTTCCCCCGGGCGGGCGGCCGGGTCGTCGTCGGCGTGAGCGGTTCGCTCGCCTCGCTCGCCGCCCTCCGGCACGCGACCGCCGTCGCCCGGCGCGACGGCGTGCCGCTGCTCGCGGTGCTCGCCTGGGAGCCCCCGGAGGGCGAGGCGCTGCACGCCCGGATGCCCGACCGGGCCTGGGCGCGCCTGTGGGCGGAGACCGCCCGGCGGCGGCTGGAGGACGCCATCCTCGACGGCCTCGGGGGGACCCCCGCGAACGTGGCCTTCGAGGGCAGGGCCGTCAGGGGCGCCCCGGCCGACGTGCTCCGCGCGCTGGCCGGCGGCCCCGGCGATCTGCTGGTCGTCGGCTCAGCGCCGCGCCGTGGCCGGTTTTCCGGGCCGCGACGCCGCCCGGTCCTGCGGGCGGTCCTCGACCGTGCCCCGTGCCCGGTGCTCGCGGTGCCGGGCCCGTCCCTGCTCCCCGGCGAGGCCCGCGTCCTGCGCCGCAACGCGCGCACCTCCGCACCGGGCGGTGCCGGGGCTGAGGTGCGGGGCGGAGCGGCTGCCGGTCCCGACGCGGAGCCGGGTGGCGGCCGCGGCGGGGTCGCGGGGCCGGGCGGCGGCGGGGTCAGGCCTTCGCCGGGTCGACCTTGAAGATGCGGGCCCTGTCGTCGAGGACCAGCTGGGCGCCCTGGAGGGAGACCGAGTTCATCCAGATCTCGTCCTTCCCCTCGTGGACGGCACCCTTCTGCCCGGCGGTCAGCCGCTTCCACAGGGGGTTGGCGCGGAACTTGGCCTTGCTCTCCTCACCGCCCGAGTCGGTGGCGTAGAAGATCACGCCGGCGTCGGCCTGGGCGATCTGCTCCTCGCCGGTCTCGATGGTGAACGCTTCGGGGCTCCGCTGGTTCGCCGGCCGGTCGATGCCCATGTCCGCCAGGATGATGCCGCTGAAGGTCTTCGGCAGGTACACGCGCGTCGGGCCGTCGAGGAAGCGGACCACGGAGGCGGTGGGCTTGCCCGCCTTGGCGTTGACCGCGTCACCGATCTTCTCTGCGCGTGTCTCTCCTGGCCCTCGCCCTCAGCGGCCGCCTCAACGCCCTGGCACTCGGCGACGACCTCGCCGCCACCCTGGGCACCAAGGTCGCCCCCCCGCGCCCTAGGCGCCCTCGCGGCCGTCCTGCTCACCGGCTCGGCCGTCGCCGCCTGCGGGCAGCTCGCCAGCCCCGACCTCATCGGCATCACCGCGGAGCCGGCTCGGGCGCTGTCGGCGCGATCCTCGTCGGCGGCGTCACCGCCGCGGGCGCCGGGACCTCGGGTGCCGTCCCCTTCGGCGCGCTCGTGGACGCCCTCGCCACCGCCGCCGTCATCTACCTGCTCCGCTCGCCTACCGGGGCGGAACCGTCACCGGCTACCGCTTCGTCCTCGTCGGCATCGCCGCGAACGGGGCGCTCGCCGCCGTCACCCGTTGGATGCTCGCCCAGGCCGACATCGACCAAGCCTCCCGGGCGATGGTCTGGCTCACCGGCAGCCTCAACGGCCGCGGCTACGAACACGTCGGCTGGGTCGGCACCGCCCTCCTCGTGCTCGTACCGCTCACCCCCGCCCTGGCCAGTCCGTACCAGCTCCTCCAGTTCGACGACGACACCGCACGCGGACTCGGCATCCCGCTGAACCGGGCCCGCGTCGGACTCCTCGTCCTCGCCGCGTGCCTCGCCGCGCTCGCCACCGCCGCCGCCGGACCCCTCGCCTTCATCGCCCTCGGCGCCCCGCAGATCGCCCGCCGCCTCGCCGGCACCGCCGGCGTCCCGCTGGGCCTCAGCGGCCTCACCGGCGCCACACTGCTCCTCCTCGCCGACCTCGCGGGCCGCCTCGTCTTCTCGCCCGTCGAACTGCCCGTCGGCATCGTCACCGGCGCCCCCGGCACCCCGTACCTGCAGCTACTGCTCGCCCGCGCCAACCGCTCGGGACAAGGAGGCTGACATCACCGCCACCACCATCGTTGACGGCCGGAGCGGCCCTCAAGGGCACCGGGCTGCGCCTCGGATACGGCGAGCGGACCGTCGCCGAGGAACTCGACCTCGACATCCCCGCCGGCCGCGTCACCGCCCTGGGCGGCCCAACGCCTGCGGGAAGTCCACCGCGCTGCGCGCCCTGGCCAGGCTCCTCAAGCCGGCCGCCGGCAACGTCCACCTCGGCGGCGAGGACATCGCCGAGCTCGGCGCCCGGGACCTCGCCGTCAAGCTCTCCCTCCTGCCGCAGAGCCCGGCCGCCCCCGACGGCATCACCGTCCGCGACCTCGGCGCCCAGGGCGGCACCCCGCACCAGCGCTGGTGGCGGCAGTGGTCGTCGGCGGACGACGCCGTCGCCGACCGGGCCCTGGACGCCACCGGCACCACGGACCTCGCGGACCACGGCCTTGACGAGCTCTCCGGCGACCGGCGCCAGCGCGTCTGGATCGCGATGGCCCTCGCCCAGGACACCCCGGTGCTCCTCCTGGACGAGCCCACCACCTACCTCGACCTGGCCCACCAGGTGGACGTCCTCGAACTCGTCGCGGCGCTCAACCGCGAGGACGGCCGCACCGTCGTGATGCTGCTCCACGAGCTCAACCTCGCCTGCCGGTACGCCGACCACCTCGACGCGATGCGCGCCGGCCGGGTCGTCGCGGCGGGAACGCGAACGCCCGGCGAGATCGTCACCCCCGAGCTCGTCCGGGACGTCTTCGGCCTGCCGGCCACCGTCATCACCCGCCCGGTGGCCGGTACGCCCCTGGTCATTCCGGAAGGCGGCCGCCGGCCGCGCGTCCCGGGCCCGCAGGCCGGGGACGCGGTCTGACGGGCCCGGCCGTACATACGGTCAGACGACGGTGCCAGGACCGGACGCGGGCGCGGAGACCGAGCCGGGGGCCAACGCCGGCCCCGGCGACGACGCGGAGTTCGACGGGGAGAGCGACGACAGGGAGGACAGCGACGACAGCGGCGCCGCCGAGGACGGCTGGTCGGGCGACTGGTCCGCCGACTGGCTCGTCAGGCCGGCCGATCCGTCCGTCGCGGGCCCGGAGGGAGGCGCCGATGACCCGTCCGACGGCGAACTGCTGGTGGAACTGGACGAGTCGGAAGGCGTCGGCGTCGTCGTCGGCGGGGGCGGGGGCGGGGGCGGGGGCGGGGAGAGCGTCGCGGGGCACGGGGGCGGGGTGATCCCGTTGCTCGGCGTCGGGGTCTGCGTGCCCGTCACCGTCACGCACGGCACAGGCGTCGACGGGGTGATCGACGGAGACGAACTGGACGTGGACGGCGAGGCCGACGTGGACGGCGTCGGGGACAGGGAGTGCGGCGGGGGAGGCGGCGGCGTGGGCTTGTCGTGCCTGCCCGTGTCGCCGTGCTGCCGCGCGAACCAGCCGTCGTCTTGGGGGTCGTACACGATGAAGACGTTCACGACGGTCACCGAGGGCGCCACCACGACCACCTGGGACGAGTTGTAACCCTGCCAGGGCGTGCCCGACGTGCGCGGCTGCTTCTGCGCCACCGGGTTCGTCAGCGGGTTGCCGCAGGCGCAGCGGACCCGGGGCACCCCGTGGCCGTCCACCATGACCGCGGTGCCCGACTGGAGCACGGCCTGGTAGGTGGTGGCGGAGCCGTCGCGGAAGCCGTGGTTCGTCACCCGGGTGTCGACCCGCAGTTGCAGCGGGGTCAGGGAGCGCAGGAAGCCGGGGACCTCGTTCGCGGGGATGCCCATGACCGAGGCGAAGGCAGCGTTCTTCGCGGGCTCGGCGGCGAGGTAGCGCACCTGCTGTTCCACGTCGCAGCTGGAGACCGACTGCGTGCCCCCGTAGAGGCCCGGCGTCGATCCCCGCACCTCGGGGGTGGTCGACGAGGTACGGGGCGGCAGCGAGGCCGGCGACGCGGAGCCGTCGGAGGTGCGGGCCGTCGAGCGCGTGAAGGGGTCGGGGCCGGACGCGGCCGCGTTCTGCAGGAAGACCTCCCCGCCACCGGAGCCGGCCTCGCTGCCGCTGTCGTCGGGGCGGTTGGTGAGGACGACCGCGAGGGCCGCCGCCGCGACGACGACCGCGGTGACCGAGGCGACCTTCGGGACGGAACGCCACCAGGGACTCTTGCCGCCGCCTCCGCCGGAGCCGCCGTCACCGGTCCCACCGGGACCCGCTCCGCCACCGCCCGAACCACCGCCTCCGCTACCGCCACCTCCGCCCGAACCGCCCCCGGAACCGCCGTGCGGCGGGCCGGGGGGTGGCGGCGGCCCGCCGGTCCCTGGGCGTGTGCTCGGGCCCGAGAGAGGGCCGGAGGGGGGACCTGCTGGGGGGACCGACGGGGGGCCGGACGGCGGGTGGGAAGTCACTTTTTTCCCTTTCTTCCGTTCCGGGGCCATTGTGTGCCCCGACGGGGGCCCGCCCGCAAGCGGAAGCGTCACGCTCCGCGAACGGAGCAGCTCCCGCACCCCCACGACGGCACCCGTCCGGACCGCGAACGGCTCCTGCCGGCGTGCGACCGGCACTCGTCCCGTGCTGCCCGCGAAGGGCACCTGTCCGTCGGCGAGTGACCGGCACTCGTTCCGTCCCGCCCGCGAAGGCACCTGTCCGCCGGCCTGCGAGCGGCGCCCGTCCTGTCCGGTCCACGAAGGGCACCTGTCCTGTCCGGCCTGCGAACGCCACCCGTCCCGTCCGCGAAAGGCACCTGTCCTGCCGACCTGCGAACGGCACCCGTCCTGTCCGGTCCACAAGCGGGCAGCCGTCACCGGTACTAGCGTGGTCAGCGTGAGCAGTCGGCTCCCCACCTCCACGCGGCCCGCCGCGTCCACCGGGCTCTACGCCCGCATCGCGCTCCAGGCCCTGGCGGCCGTGGTCGCCGGTTACGCGGCGATGGCCGTCACCGCCGGGCTCGGCCTCTGGGCCGCGGGCGCCGCGGACCTGCCCGGCGGCTTCACCGCCGTCCTCGCCGCGGTCGTCGTCATGGCGGCGGGCGGCAAGGTCGAACTCGCCGGCGACGCCGGCTCCCTCGCCGGCACCCAGGGCGAACTGACGGCCATGCCCCTCACCGTCACCCTGGTGGGCGCCCTGGTCACTGGTTTCTGCTTCCTGCGCCCCCTGCGCCACCACGCCGTGACCGGTACCCGCGAGCTGCTGCTGCGCGCGGCGAGCACCGTACTCCTGTGGCTGATCGCCCTCGCCGGGCTCTCGGCCCTCGCCCGGCACGACTTCCCGATCACCATCGGAGGCGGCGGCGACGAGGAGGGGTCCCTCACGGACCTCTTCGGCGACCTGCTCGACGCCGTGAACCCCACGGTCGGCTTCCGCACCGATCTCGGCCCCACCCTCTTCTACGGACTCCTGTGGATCCTCGGCGTCCTCGCCGTCGCCCTCCTCGTCTCCCGCAGGACCCCGCTGCCGCCACGGCTCGTCCGCTACCACGAACCCGTCCGGCCCGCGGCCTCCGCGATGCTCCTCCTGCTCCTCGCGTACGTGGCCCTGGGCCTGGTCATCGGGGTGGTCGTCGCCGCGACGAAGGGCCACGCGGCGGAAACCCTCGCCGTCCTCCTCCTCGGCCTGCCCAACGTGTCCTGGCTCGCCCTCGGCGTCGGCATCGGCGGCTCCTGGGAAGGCACGGTGGAGGGCCCGTTCGGCCTGCCCATGCCGCAGGTGCTCGACGCCGTCCTCCGGGGCAACGGCGACAGCCCCGACCTCTCGACCGTCGACCTCTCCTCGCTCGCCGAACAGGACGCGCGCGCGTGGTGGCTGCTGCCCGTCGCCGCCGTCCTGCTGCTCGCCGTGGCCTTCGCGGCCGCCGTACGCTCCCCGGCCCGCATCCGGCTCTGGCAGCACTCCCTGCACCTGGGCGTCGCGTTCGCCCTGACCATGCTCGTCGTCATGCCCCTCACCCTGGTCGAAGCCCGCTTCGGCCTCTCGATCCTCGGCATCGGCGACCTCGACTCGCTCGGCGGCGAAGTCGTGCTGCGCCCGGACATCTGGAAAACGGTCGGCCTCGCCCTCCTCTGGGGCCTGGTCTTCGGCTTCCTCGGCGGCCTGCTGGCCTCCCGCGTCCACCGGAAGGGCGAGGTCGAGCGACAGCCCGTGAAGTGACACCGGTCGGGCTAGGGATCCGGGCCGTGATCTCGCAGCCCGCCGACCGGGCCGCCAACCGCAAACGCCGCGGCAGCCGAGGCGGCAGGCCACCGGCCTTCGGCCGGCACGCCTACAAGCAGCGCAACACCGTCGAGCGCTGCGTCAACAAGCTCAAGCAGTGGCGCGGCCTGGCCACTCGGTATGACAAGACCGCCGTGATCTACCTGGCGGCACTCCATCGCGCGGGCATCTTCATCTGGTCTGCACGCTGACTCGAACGTGCCTTGGGCGCAGAATGATCGCGTGCTTCCTCCTCGACTGCTGTGGTGCGATCCTCGGCCCATCCCCCGGTTCAACCGACAGGAACCGGTGACACTGATCGTCCGGGATCCCGTTTTCTACGAGCCGACTGACGAGGACGACTGCACGGTGTTCTCGTACTTCTGCCAGGCGCATGACCGCTTCTACCAACGCGAGGCTTGCGGGGAGGGACCGCATCTCGTGGCTCTGCACTGTGAGGAGCACGGGCCCGAAAGCATGTGGCCGCAGCCACTCACACTGATGTTCCCCGAAGGCTTTGAGCCTCCGCTCAGCCCGGCGCAACTCAGCTGGCTGCAAGCAGAGTGGGATGCCGCCTGAGCATGATCCGAAAGAGACGGCCTAGGCGAGCCGTGACGTGACACCGGTCGGGCGGGGCGAGGTCGAGCCACCGCGCCCGAGCCGAGGACCCCCCTTGCATCGAGACGAGAAGCCGCCCCTCGCAACGAGCCGAGGACCCCCCACAGCCGAGGGCCCCCACAGCCGAGGAAGCCCCCCTTAACCGAGGAAGCCCCTCACAGCTCCCGGAACACCGGCCGCGCCCACGCCGGCGGGGCCGGAGGCGGGCCGAGTACCCGGGGGCTGCTCGTGGCCGCGGGGCCCGTGCCGCCGGCGGTCAGCGCGGCCCGCAGCTCGGCGACGAACTCCAGGCAGGTCCCGTACCGCTCCTCGGGCGTCTTCGCCAGCGCCTTCGCGAACACCGCGTCAGCCGCCTCCGGCAGCCCGGGGCGCACCTCGGAGAGAGGCGGGGGCGGATCGTACTGCTGCGCCCAGAGCACGGCCCAGTCGGTCTCGCGGCGGAACGGCGGCGCGCCCACCAGGGTCTCGAACACCACGCACGCGAGGCTGTACACGTCGCAGCGGCCGTCGACGGGCTTGCCCGAGATCTGCTCCGGCGCCACGTAGTCCAGCGTGCCGACGAACTCGCCGACCGTCGTGAAGCCGGTCAGCGACAGCGACTTCTTCGTCAGCCCGAAGTCCGTGAGGTACACGTGCTCGGGATGGTCGCGGTCGGTGCCCTCGGCGACCAGGATGTTGCCCGGCTTCACGTCCCGGTGCACCAGGTCGTGCGCGTGCGCCGCGTCCAGGGCGGAGGCGACCTGGAGGGCGATCCGGCAGGCGGTCACGGGCGGCAGCGGCCCCTCGCGGTCGAGCAGGGCCACCAGGTCCTGCCCGGCCACGTACCGCATCGCGATGTACAGCACGCCCTCCGTCTCGCCCGCCTCGAAGACCGGCACGATGTGCGGGTGGTCGATCGAGGCCGCGACCCGCGACTCGTGCGCGAAGCGCTTGCGGAAGGTGTCGTTGCGGGCCAGCTCGGGGGCGAGCAGCTTCAGCGCCACCGTCCGGTCGAGCCGCAGGTCCCGCGCCCGGTACACGACGGCCATGCCGCCGCGCCCGATCTCGCCCTCCACGCGGTAGCCCGCGATCTCCTTGCCGAGCAGCCCTGAGGGCCGCCCCGCCGGAAGCTCGGCGTCGCTGGGCGCACCGCCCGCCATCAGCCTTCACCCGCCGATTCGGGCGGCCGTACCACCTGGGTCGGCGGCGGCCCGGCCGCCGCCGGGTCGACCTGGGGCACCACCTGCGTCGGCTCGTACCCGGCGGGCGCGGCGGCGGTCCGCTCCCGCTCGCTCCCGGCCACCGGGGGCGGCTCCGAGGGCGGGTCCGGCGGCGCGTCCGGGGACGGGGCCGGGGACGGGTCCGACGGCGCCCGCGCCGCCGTCGAGGGAGCCGCCAAGCCGGCGTACGTACTCAGACCGAGCCCGTCGCAGTACACCCAGCGCTCGTGCTCCGCGTCGTACAGCCACACCGACTCGCCGTCGACGACCATGCCCACGCGCAGGCCACGGGTCCGCAGGCGGAAGTTCTCGCCGTCCAGGCGGCCCGCGCCCAGTTCCTCCGCCGCCCGCCGGTACCGTCCGAGCGCGTCCTCGGCGCGGGCGATCAGCGGCCGCGGATCGGCGGTCCTGGTCAGCGGCCGGCCCGCCGCCGGAGGGTCGCCCGGCACGCTGACCAGCAGGCGCGCGTCCACCCACGCCGTCCAGCCGTTGGAGCACAGCACCCGCCCCCAGTCACCCGCCCGCTCCTCGAGGCGCACCGGCAGGAAGGCGTCGAGGGGCGACGTGGGAAGCCCCGGGTCGGGCGCCTCCCACGCGTCGAGCCCGTCGCGCGGCACGACGTGCGTGGGCCGGAAGTCCGGCACGTAATCCGCTACGGGATAGCTCACGGCCCCACCTCCGCTACGGGATAGCTCACGGCCCACCTCCGGTACGGGAATGCTTCACGGTGCTGACTCCGCTACCGGATAGCGCACGGCCTACCTCCGGTCCGGGAAAGCTCACGGTCCCGCCCTCCGCTACGGGATAGCGCACGGCCTACCTCCGCATCACGACCGGCTCGTGGCGGCGCAGCAGCCGGGCCACGACCAGGCCGAGGACGAGACAGAGCACCACCAGCATGCCCATGTCGAACAGCCAGGCCTCCGCCGTGTGCCGCATCAGCGGGTCGGCGGTCTTGTCGCTCGGTGCGACCTTCCCGATGTCGATGGTCGCGCCCATGGCGGCGAACGCCCACCGCGACGGCACCAGCCAGGCCAGCTGCTCCAGGACGGGCGTCCCGCGGACGGTCAGGAGGGCGCCGCAGAACACCACCTGCACGATCGCGAGGAGGACGAGCAGCGGCATCGTCACCTCCTCCTTGCGCACGACCGCCGAGACGAGCAGACCGAGCATCATCGCCGTGAAGGCGAGCAGCGCCACGGCGAGCGTGATCTCCACGAGCGGGGGCATGAGGACGCCCTTGCCGTCGGGCACGTTCAGCGGCACGCCGATCAGCGCGACCAGGGTCAGGACGACGGCCTGCACGACCGTGATCACGCCGAGGACGACGACCTTGGAGGCGAGATAGGCGGAACGGGAGAGGCCGACGGCTCTCTCGCGCCGGTAGATGGAACGTTCCTTGACCAGTTCGCGTACGGCGTTCGCCGCGCCGGTGAGGACCGCGCCCACGCACAGGATGAGCAGGACGTTCAGCGTCGACTCGGGGTTGAGGCTGCCCTCGGACAGGGCGCGGGCCATCGCCCCCATCACGAACGGCAGTGCGACCATGATGGCGAGGAAGGTGCGGTCGGCGGCGAGCGCCGAGGCGTAGCGGCGTACGAGCGTCCGCAGCTGGGAGCCCCAGCTCTGCGCCTTCGGCGGCGGTTCCGGCTCGGCGCCGGGCGGGGCGGCCGGGGCACCCGGGCCGCCGGCGGGTACGGGTACGGGGACGTCCGGACGCGCCGTCGCGTCGGAGATGTACCGGCGGTGGAAGCGGGACGACCGGTACTGCCCGGCCCAGTCGCGGTCCCGCTCGTTCTCGAACGCCTCGAAGGCCTCCGGCCACTGGTCGAACCCGAAGAAGCCGAGGGTGTCGGCGGGCGGCCCGTAGTACGCGACACGGCCGCCGGGAGCCAGGACGAGCAGCCGGTCGCACACGTCCAGGCTGAGCACGCTGTGGGTGACCACGACGACGGTCCGCCCGTCGTCCGCGAGCCCGCGCAGCATGTGCATCACCGAGCGGTCCATGCCCGGGTCGAGGCCCGAGGTCGGTTCGTCGAGGAAGAGCAGCGACGGCTTGGTGAGCAGTTCGAGGGCGACGCTCACCCGCTTGCGCTGGCCGCCGGAGAGGCTGTGGATCGGCTGCTCCGCGCGCTCGACGAGACCGAGCTCCCGGATCACCTCGTCCACCCGGTCCCGCCGCTCGGCCCGCACCGTGTCCTCGGGGAAGCGCAGTTCGGCGGCGTATCCGAGGGCCCGGCGGACGGTGAGCTGGAGGTGCAGGATGTCGTCCTGCGGCACGAGGCCGATGCGCTGGCGCAGCTCGGCGTAGTCCCGGTACAGGTCACGCCCGTCGTAGAGCACCGTGCCCCGGTCGGCGGGCCGCTGCCCGGTAAGCGCGCCGAGCAGCGTCGACTTCCCGGCCCCGGACGGCCCGACCACCGCGAGCAGGGACTTCTCGCCCACGGGGAACGACACCTCGTCCAGGAGCGTCTTGCGCCCGTGGTCCACGGTGACGGCGAGCGAACGTACGTCGAGCGAGACCTCGCCGGTGTCCGTGAACTCGACCAGCTGCCCGCCGATCAGACAGAACGCGCACCGCCCGACGCCGACGATGTCGTCCGGCGTCACCCGCGCGTCCTCCACACGGCGGCCGTTGAGGAACGTGCCGTTGTGGCTGCCCAGGTCGTGGATCCAGTACGTGCCGTCCGGATGCGCCCGCAGCTCCGCGTGCCGTCGCGACACGACGAGGTCGGCCACGACCACGTCGTTGTCCGGCGCCCGCCCGATGCGGATGCTGTGCGCCGGCAGCGGCCGTACGGACGTCGGCTGCCGGAACGTCCCGGTCGCGGCCGGGTACGACACGGACGACGGCCGCGGCGGAGTCCCTGCCCCGGGTACGGATACGGGCACTGGGGCCGGTGTCGGTTCCGGTTCCGGTGTCGGAGCTGGCGTCGGTGCTGGTGCTGGTGCCGGTGCTGGCGCCTCGGGTGTGACGGCGGGCGCGGGATCCGCCACGGGCGGGAGCGGCGCCGACACGATCGGCTCGGGAGGAGGAACGGGCGGTGCGGGGGCAGCGGCGGGAGCCGGGGGCGGGGGCTGCGGCGCGGGGGCCGGGGCGCCGGCCGAGAGCACCGCGCGCGGGCCGTCCTCCGGATGCCCGAACCGTACGACCGTCCCGGGGCCGACCTCCTGGGGAAGGGCCACGCGCAGGCCGTCCGCGAAGGTGCCGTTCGTACTGTCCTCGTCCGCGAGGATCCAGTGTCCGGCCGCGGCGCGGAGCACCGCGTGGTGCCAGGACGCCCGGGCGTCCGACAGCACGACATCGCTGGTGGGGTCGCGCCCGATGCGATAGACCCGGCTCGGGCTCATGCGCGTCGCGTCCCCGTCGATGTCGAGGACCAGATCAGGCGCCGCGGGCGCGACGGGCCGCTCTCCCATGCGTGAATTTTATCCGCCGGCGCTCATCCCCGCCCGGGATGGAGGCGCCGGTAGGGTAGGCGTCCGCCGCGGACCGCGGCCCTGACCAAGGAGGAACCACCCGTGCCGAAAGGTGTCACCAGGAGGCGGCCGCTGACCCGCGCGGCGCTCCTGAAGGCCGCCCTGGAGACCTTCGCCGAGCACGGCTTCCACGCGACGACGATCGAGCAGGTCTGCGAGCGCGCCGGCTACACGCGGGGCGCGTACTACTCGAACTTCGCCAGCAAGGAAGAGCTCTTCCTCGCGCTCTTCGACGAGCACAGCGACCGGACCGTACGGCGGCTCGCCGACGCGATCGACGCGCTGACCGCGGACGAGTACACCCTCGACCGGCTCGCGGAGCTCGCCGCCCGCATCGAACCCGACGAACGGGACTGGTACCTCGTCACCACCGAGTTCACCCTGCACGCCATCCGCGACCCGCAGGCCGCCTGGGTGCTCGCCCGCCACGACGAGCGGCTGCGGGCCGAGATCGCCCGCGGTCTCACCCTCGTCCTGCGCCGGGCCGGGCGCGAACTGACCGTGGACGCCGACCGGTTCGCCCGACTCCTCATCGCCCTGCGCGAAGGGGGTCTCGCGCAGAGCTACGTGGAGCCGGCCGAACTGCCGCCGGGCAGCCTGGAACGCCAGTTCCTCGCCCCGCTCCTGGAGGCGTCGACGCGGGAGATCCCCGGGCCGACGCCCGGTCAGTCGAAGAGGTCCGGGTCGGACGCGGTGATCTGATCCCACAGCGGGCGCGCCTGGAACCAGCCGGCCAGGTGACCGCCGACCTGTCCCCGGGTGAGCAGGGCGGTCTCCCGGTCGATGAGCTGCGGGGTGCCCGCCGCCATCGCGAGGAGCTGCGCCTGGCAGGAGCGCTCCATGGTGACGAACCACCAGACGGCCTCGGCGACCGACTGGCCCACCGTGAGCAGCCCGTGGTTCTTGAGGATGACCGCCTTGTGGTCGCCGAGGGCCTTGGCGACCCGCTCGCCCTCCTCGGTCTCGTTCACCACGCCCCGGTAGTCGTCGTAGATGCCGTGGTCCTCGAAGAAGGCGCAGGCGTCCTGGGTGATGGGGTCGAGCGGGATGCCGAGGCTGGAGAAGGCCTTGCCGTGCAGGGAGTGCGAGTGTGCGGCGGCGATGGCGTCGGGCCGGGCGGCGTGGACCCGCGAGTGGATGACGAACGCGGCCCGGTTCACGGCCCTGCGGCCCTCGACGACGGTGCCCTCGTGGTCGACCAGGATCAGGTCGGACGCCTTGATCTGGCCGAAGCTCATCCCGAACGGGTTGACCCAGAAGGCGTTCGGGTCACCCGGGTCCCGGACGGTGATGTGCCCCGCGACCCCCTCCGAGAAGCCGAACCTCCCGAAGATCCGGAACCCCGCGGCGAGCTGTTCCTTCCGGTAACGGCGCTCCTCCTCCACGGAGTCGAAGGTGGGCGGCAGCGGCAGTTCCACCCCTTCGGGCAGCGGTCCTACGGCGGCGGCGAGCGCGGGCGGCACGGTACTCATGGCGGCTCCTCGTCGAGCGAGTCGGGCACGGCGCGCCAAAAGATACAGAGACGTATCCGATACGACAACGGATCGAACCGGAGGCGGATCTCACGCCGCCGGAGCCCCGGAGGCGGATCTCACGCCGCCGGAGTCCCGGAGGTGGATCTCACACCTCCGGAGCCCCGAACCGCGCCAGGCAGTGCCAGACCTTCTTCACGTCCTGCGGGTCGTACCGCCCCGAATCGGCCGCCTCCTGCACCGTCCTGGCGTCGAGCCACCCGTCGACAGCGATGCGGGCGCCGAGCTCCACGTACTCCGGCCCGCGGAACCCCGGGTGCCGCCGCAGCTCCTCGACCGAGACCCGGAACCCGCCGTGCCACTCGACGGCACACGGCAGCCGCCGTGCGGCCGCCTCCACCTCCGTGCCCCGGTGGCTCGGGTCGAGGACCAGCGCCTCCACGTCCCTGCCGATCACCACCGGACCGTGGACGTGCGCCTCGACGTAGTCGTCGAGCGGGTCCTGATCGTCCGCCTCGGCGAGCGCGACCAGGCGCATCCGGGACGCGACGCCGAAGTCGGCGGGCTCCAGGAAGCTGTCCGGATAGCAGAACGTCGCCCGCTCCAGGGCGGCCGCAGTCAGGCGCAGATGGGCCGAGCCGAAGCGGGGAGCGGCGCCAACGGAACGGCGGCGGAAGTCCAGGGCCCCGTACACCGGACGGGAGTCCGCCGGGGCCTCGTCGTACGCTCCGCCGAAGATCCGGCTCTCCCACCGGTGGCGCTCGCCGCCGGGGTGCGCCGTCAGGCCGCCGTTGCCGGTGCCGGTGACGAACTGAGAGCGGTAGACCCCGTCGTCCGCGAGCCGGTGCAGAAAGTGCGGATGGAAGTTGAGCGTGACCCGCAGGCTCGGGTCGAGCGCCTCGCCACTCGACCGCGCGGCCACGTGTGCGAGCGCCCGCCGGGCGGGGGAGTGGTCCTGGAGGATGTCGATCGACGCCATCCGGGCAGTGTGCCGGGAGGGTGGGGCTTGCGGCACGGCGTTTTCGATGGCTACGGTCGGGACCAAGAGATGGAAAGCGCTTTCTGTTCCGTCGCGCCCCCGCAGTCCTCCCCAGACGGAGCAGGAGTCCCCCGCGTGCCCACCGCCGACGTCCTGATCTACACCCGCACCACCGGCTACCGCCACGCCTCGATCCCCGACGCCGCCGCCGCCCTGACCCAACTGGCGACCGAGCTCGGACGGCCCGCCGAGGTGACCGACGATCCCGGCGCCTTCACCCCGAAGCGGCTCGCCGACTGCGCCGTCGTCGTCCTGCTCTCCACCACAGGAAACGTCCTCACCTCCGACGGCCGCCGCGCCTTCGAGACGTACCTCCGCAGCGGCGGCTCGCTCCTCGCCGTCCACGCCGCCGCGAACGCCGAACCCGACTGGCCCTTCTACGGCGAACTCCTCGGCACCCGCTTCGCCGGCCACCCGGAGATCCAACCGGGCACGGTCCTCGTCGACGACCCCACCCACCCCGCGACCGCCCCCCTACCCCACCGCTGGACCCGCACCGACGAGTGGTACAACTTCACCTCCGACCCCCGGGACAACCCCCCTCCCGGAGTACGCGTACAAGTCCTCGCCCGCGCCGACGAGACCACCTACCACGGCGGCACACACGGCCCCGACCACCCCCTCGTCTGGTGCGGAGACATCGACCGCGGCCGCATCTTCTTCACCGCACTCGGCCACGCCTCGGAGACGTACGGCGATCCCCTCTTCCGCGCCCACCTCGCGGGCGCGTTGGCCTGGCTGACGGACGGGCGGGTCGATGGGCTGACCTGCTGACGCTCTGATAGGTCAACCCGCTGAGCCGCAGACTGTCTGACGAGCTGCCCCGGTGTCCCGCTGCCCTGCTGTCCTGCCGACGGGCGCTCACCGCCCCGCTGTCCCGCCGATGGGCCGACTGGCCGACCGGTCGAGTCTCCGACCGGTCGAGTCTCCGACCGGTCGACTCTCCGATCGACCGACTGGCCGATCGACCGACTGGCCGATCGACCGACTGGCCGACGGGCCGGCCTCCCCGACGTGGCGGCTTCCCGGGCGGGAGGCCATGCCGGAACTTCACGCGGCCTCGGGTGGGAGAGGGGGACGCCTGCGGTAGTCCCCGGGAGGGACGGCCCAGGGCACACATGGGCAACGGATCCATGCGCCGCGGAACCATATCCGCCGACGTGGGATCCGTGCCGTCATTCCCCAGCCGTCCGACCAGATCGGCCACGGTCTGCGGCGCGGCCTGGCCTTGCGTACGGACAAGCCGGCCGTGCGTAGGACAAGCCCGCCATCGCATATCAAGCTGCACCGCATCTCGCGAGCTGAGCAGAGGTAGCTCAGCCTGCCCCCTCCCCTCCGAGCGTTCACCTCACGGACGGCAGGCGTGCGTAGGGCTGGGCCGGAAATGCGATGACCTGCGGTGGCGGATCGTGGCACAGTCCGTTCATGTCCAACGACATCGCCTATCCCGTCTTCCGTAGCCCCGACCCCGTACTCGCCCTGAGCATGGCGCGCCGCCTCATGGAGTTCGGCCGTTGCGAGCACGCCGACGTCTCCCTGTACGCGGAGTTCCACTCTGTCGACGAAGTGCGGCGGGGGGCGAAGGAACTGCCCGAGGGGTGGTTCCGGGGGCAGGAACATGACGGGGAGTTCGATGATCGGGTGCCGTTCGAAGACCGCCCCGCATGGCTCGTAGGCGTCCGGGGGCCGGGCCTGCCGACCGGCCCGACGGCGTACGAAGGGCGGCTACCGGTGGAGTACGAGTCGCTCAACCAGGCGGTCGACAGCGTCGAGGACGCCTTCACCGCCGCGATCGGTCCGAGCGTGGGCGAGATCAACTGGCAGAACCTGTTCTGGCCGGACGCACCCGAGATCGGTTTTCGCGGCGAGTCCAAGCACGCCGAGGTGACGCTCCTTCTCAACACCAGCACCCGCACGTACAACGAGCCTGCCGGTGACCAGACCGTCCTCGTCCACGTTCGCAGCGCCGACAGCGACGGCCGTCAGCTCAGGGAGCCCTACGCGCACTGGCTCGCCGAGCAGGTGGGACTCACGGTCATCGGGCCGGGGCAGCGGCTCTGAGCCTGGCGGCCGCCGCGATGAATTGCGATGGGCGGGCGGCGTAGTCCCCCAGAGGCGTGAAGCCGCGAACGGGCCGAGATGGATGAGCTTTCACTCAACTGGCCAACTGAAGTGCTCGGGCGGGAGTATGGAGTGGCTCGGCGGAAGCCGTGGGTAGTCGACAACGAGCTGTGGCCGCTGGTCGAGCCGCTGTTGCCCAAGTATCGAGCGCCGGACGCGTCATCCGGGACGCAAACGGCACCCAGATCGGCTGGTGTTCCAGCGCACCCTGTTCGTTCCGCACACCGGCATCGCCTGGGAACACCTGCCGCAGGAACTCGGCTTCGGCTCGTGCCTGACCTGCTGGCGACGCCTGGTGGAGTGGACCGAAGTCGGCGTGTGATTCCGGCGGCACGAGGTCCGCCTTGCGAAACTCCGCAGCGCGAACGCCCTGGACTTCTCCCGAGCGGCGGTCGACGACCCCCACATCCGGGCGCTATGACGTCGTTTCTTATGGCCGTCCCTGGGATCACGGTGACTGAGCGCGAAAGTTGGCTCTCAAGGACGCTTGTTGGTGGGGGTGCAAGGCCTGGGCCGCAACGGAGCGGGCGGGCTTCCGCCCGAGGTGCTACCAGTCCTCGCCAGTAAACTCCGGGCACCATGGTGGCTGCCACTTCCGTATCGCCCGTCCCGGTCGCGCCGGCCGGTTTGACCGGCAGGGCCCGCGCGTCCTCGGCGCGGACGTTCCCGAAGGCTCGGCCACTGAAGGCTGGTGGATCCCGGCCGGGGAGTGTCGATATTCCATGGCCTACGGATTCATGATCGGCCCCGTGGCGAGTTCGGGATCGACGGCTACCACTGGGCACCGCTGCATGCCGGCACTGGAGGCTGGGTGGAGTCGTTGGCGCTGGCCAGCCATGCGAGACGCTCGGCCAAAACCATCACGAGAATCACCGGCGAGGCCGTCGACTCCCTGGACCTCGAAGGGTATGAGCCGGTACCTGAAGTGCGAGGCATGACCGACCCCTGGTGGCGGGGCAAGGACTCGCTCATCGCCCTGGACCGGGGCCTGGCCGTCGGCATGGATGCCCCGGGATGCCTTGAAGCCCATGTCTACAGTGGCCTCGACGAGTGGGGCCTCCAAGGCGGTTGACCGTCAGCTGGCGCTGCCGAACCTCCCCGATCGGCCGGACGCGCCAATTGGCACGACGTAAACCGGTTCTGCGCGTCCGCACAAACGAGGCGGCGAAGGCAGATGAGGGCTGCGGAAATACCCGCGAAGGCGAGGAAGTGCTCGGCCTTGCGTTCATACCGCCGATGCAGGCGACGGCAGCCGGCAAGCCAGGACATCGTGCGTTCCACGACCCATCGATGGCGACCGAGGCGTTGGGAGGACTCAATGCCACGGCAGGCGATCCGCAGCACGATGCCGCGCTCGCGCAGCCATCGGCGCAGATGATCGTAGTCGTAGCCCTTGTCGCCGTGCAGTTTGGCCGGACGACGCCGACACGGCAGATGCCCCCTGTGAGGGCACGAATGCTCACCGAGTCGATCACGCACCTGGACCAGTCGAGCTGCCCACGTCAGCCGAGCTCATCCAGGATGACCCGGTAGAGACGCGCCCCCACACGCTCACGGTGCTGCCCTCTGCGCGCGTTCGGGGTGACGGACGACGGGGGGCGACGTGATGCCGCCGCCGTTCTGCGCCAAGGACCGGCCCAGGAGGCGGTGACAGGGGGGCGGACACGGCTCCGCCGACATGCCGGAGGGCCCCAGGGACCACCTCCTTGCATTGACCCGCGTCTGCAACTATTGTTTACGAAAGTAAGGCGCGCCTGCACCTAAATCTTCAGGGCGTAGCGCACGCGCAACCGGTGGGTCATCCCATCCACCCGGCGCTTCCGGCTTCTTCGCAAGGGTCGCCGCGCCCCGTGGGCCCACCCTCACCCCCGTAAAGGCACAGTCATGTCGCTCAAGGAAATCCTCCCCGGCCGTCTCGGCTTCGGTACCGCGCCGCTCGGCAATATGTTCCGCGCGATTCCCGATGAGGAGGCTCGTGCCACCGTCGAGGCGGCGTGGGAGCAGGGGATTCGCTTCTTCGATACCGCCCCGTTCTATGGGGCGGGCCTGGCTGAGACGCGGCTCGGTGAGGTGCTCTCCGTGAAGCCGCGGGATGCGTACGTCCTGTCGACGAAGGTCGGGCGCGTCATTCTCGACGAGGAGGAGACCGCCGCTCGTGACCTGGGTGAGAAGGGCGGGCTGTTTGAGCACGGTAATCCGAACAAGATCGTGCATGAGTGGACGGCCGAGGCCACGGAGCGTTCCATCGAGGACAGCCTCAGGCGTCTGGGTACCGACCGGTTGGACATCGTGTGGGTCCATGACATCGCCCAGGACTTTCACGGGGACCAGTGGCTGGCGAAGTTCGAGGAGGCCCGTACCGGCGCCTTCCGTGTGCTGTCGCGCCTTCGCGACGAGGGCGTCATCAAGGCGTGGGGTCTCGGCGTCAACAAGACGGAGCCGATCGAGCTGACGCTCGCGCTCGACGAGCCGCGCCCCGACGGCTTCCTGCTCGCCGGCCGTTACACCCTCCTCGATCATGGCCACGCCCTCCAGCGCCTCCTGCCCATGGCCCAGGAGCAGGGCGTCGACATGGTCGTCGGCGGGCCCTACAGCTCTGGCATCCTGGCCGGCGGCACCCACTTCGAGTACCAGCAGGCGCCGGCCGAGATCGTCGAGCGGGTGGGGAAGATCAAGGCGCTGGCCGAGAAGCACGGCATCGGCATCAAGTCCGCCGCCCTGCAGTTCTCCCTGGCCCACCCGGTGGCCGCCGCCGTCATCCCCGGCGCCACCCGGCCCACCCGTATCGCCGAGGACACCGCGGCGCTGGCCGAGACCGTCCCCGCCGCCTTCTGGACGGACCTGCGCGAGGCCGGCCTGGTCAGCCCCGCCGCCCCGCTCCCGAACAACGCCTGACCTCCCGCCGAGGTCTCTCCCCGGGCTCCCCCTCCCGCTCCCATTCCCGTTCCCACTCCCGGTCCTCGATCCCGGACTCTCCCGCCCACACACCTCAGCACCACCAGGAGAAGCGATCATGGCCTCCACCTCCGTCAGTCGCGTCGTGCCCGCCTCACCCCAGAAGGTCTGGGACCTCGTCGGCGGATTCGACGCCCTCCCCGACTGGCTGCCGTACATCCCCGAGAGCACCGCGCTCGAAGGCGGCCGGGTCCGCCGCCTGGCGAACCCCGACGGCGACGTGATCGTCGAGCGCCTCGTCGCCTTCAGCGAGACCGAACGCTCCTACACGTACGCCATCCTCGAAGCCCCCTTCCCCGTCACCGGCTACCTCTCCACCCTGCGCGTCCACCCGGTCGCCGGGCGGGACGACGTCGCCGAGGTCCAGTGGTCCGGGCGCTTCACCCCCGCCGGCGCCACCGACGCCGAGACCGAGGACCTGTTCGCGGGGATCTACCACGACGGCCTCGAAGCGCTACACCAGGCCCTGTCGGCCTGACGTCACGGCCGACGGGCCCAGAACGTCGTGAGAACCCCGGGCCCGGGTACGCGCGTGCGTACCCGGGCCCGGGGCTGCGGCGGGACCGGGCCCCGGAGGCATGGGCGTACCCAGGATCGGCGGCTGTGCCGGCACCGTACCGAGGCGCCCGACGGCAGTTCCAGGGCGTGTGGCACCCGTGCTGGTCACCGGAGTGCCACCGCCGCCACGCCTGTCACCTGCATCGGAACATGACCGGTGCTCGGTGAGCGACGGCGAGCCGGTCTACCGGCGCCTCGGCTTCCGTTCCTGCGGCCGGTTCACCGAACACGCCGTCAATCCCTGAACCACGCGAACATCGCCGCCCCCATCCGCCCCCATCCGCCCGCATCTCCAGCCGGTGCCGGTGCCGGTGCCAGTGCCGGTGTGGCCAGGGGAGTGGGTATCGGTATGGATGGGTGCGGGCGCGGATGCCGGTCGGGTCCTCGTGAAGATGCCCGCCGTCGACGTGCCCTGACCGGATCGCGCCCCTCGACCGGCCGCGCCCCTGTTGCGCGGGGCCGGTCATGGCGGATGGTTGCAGAGGGGGCCGATGGCAGGAGGAGGTACGTCATGGGCATCGCCACCGTGAACCCCGCGACCGGTGAGACGCTGCGCACCTACGAGGCCCACGGGCCCGAGGAGGTCGAGCGGCGGATCGCGGCCGCGCACGAGGCCTACCGTCAGTACCGGACCACCTCCTTCGCCGAGCGGGCCCGGCTCATGCGTGCCGCGGCCGAGCTCCTCGACGAGGACACCGAGGACATCGCCCGCACGATGACGCTGGAGATGGGTAAGCCGATCGCCGCCTCCCGTGCGGAGGCGGGCAAGTGCGCGAAGGCCATGCGTTGGTACGCGGCCAACGCGGAGGAGCTGCTCGCCGACGAGCATCCGGCCGAGAGCGACGTCCAGGACTCCGGCGCGGACGTGGCCCGCGTCCACTACCGGCCGCTCGGCCCGATCCTGGCCGTCATGCCGTGGAACTTCCCGCTCTGGCAGGTGATCCGCTTTGCCGCGCCCGCGCTCATGGCGGGCAACACCGGCCTCCTCAAACACGCCTCCAACGTGCCGAGGACCGCGCTCTACCTCGGTGACCTGTTCCGCCGCGCCGGCTACCCCGAAGGCTGCTTCCAGGCCCTCCTGATCGGCTCCCGCGACGTCGAGGGCGTCCTGCGGGACCCCAGGGTCGTGGCGGCGACCCTGACGGGCAGCGAGCCCGCGGGGCGGGCCGTCGCCGCCGTCGCGGGCGACGAGGTGAAGAAGACCGTCCTGGAGCTCGGCGGCAGCGACCCGTTCCTCGTCATGCCGTCCGCGGACATCGTCCGCGCCGTGAAGACGGCCGTCACCGCGCGCGTGCAGAACAACGGCCAGTCGTGCATCGCCGCGAAACGGTTCATCGTCCACCAGGACGTGTACGACGACTTCTCGGAACGGTTCGCGGCCGCCATGAACGCCCTCACCGTCGGCGACCCGCTCGACGAGTCCACCGACATCGGCCCCCTCGCCACCGCACAGGGCAGGACCGACCTGGAGGAGCTCGTCGACGACGCCGTGCGCCGGGGAGCCACCGCCCTCTGCGGCGGCCACCGGCCCGAGGAACCCACGCTCCGCGACGGCTGGTACTACCGGCCCACCGTCCTCACCGGCATCACCCCCGCGATGCGCATCCACCACGAGGAGGCCTTCGGCCCGGTCGCCACGGTCTACCCGGTCAGCGACATCGAGGAGGCCGTGACCGTCGCCAACGACTCGCCGTTCGGCCTCAGCTCCAACGTGTGGACCCGCTCCCCGGACGAGGTCGCCTTCTTCGTCCGCGACCTGGAAGCGGGCGGCGTGTTCGTCAACGGCATGACCGCCTCGCACCCGGCGCTCCCCTTCGGCGGCGTCAAGCGCTCCGGTTACGGCCGGGAGCTCTCCGGGCACGGCATCCGCGAGTTCTGCAACGCCACGACGGTCTGGCAGCGCGCCTGACGGCCGGAGGACACTCGCGGCGCGCTGGTCAGCGACTCTGCGACGTCATGCCGGTCATCTGGCAGCGCGTGTCTGACGGCCGGTGGACCGTTCCACCCTGCCGGGCAGCGGCGCGCCTGTCGTCCGGTGGACCGTCCCGCCACACGGGTCAGCGGGGCGCCTGTCGTCCGGTGGACCGTTCCACACTGCCGGGCAGCGGCGCGACTGTCGTCCGGAGGACCTCCCGCCACGCCGGTCAGCAGCGCGTCCACTCCGACAGCCGGTCCGCCGACCAGGTGTTGATGACTCGGTCCTCGGGTACGCCGCACTCCTCGGCCCGCGCGCAGCCCAGGATCTGCCATTCCAGCTGGCCGGGTGCGTGGGCGTCCGTGTCGACGGCGAAGTACGTGCCGGCCGCCACCGCTTGCCGGAGCAGCCGGCGGGGTGGATCGAGCCGCTCGGGGCGACTGTTGATCTCCACCGCGGTTCCCGACTCCGCGCACGCGGCGAACACGCGCTCCGCGTCGAAGGCCGACTCGGGCCGCAGCCGCCCGCCGGCCACGAGCCGCCCCGTGCAGTGACCCAGGACGTGCATCAGCGGGTCGCGCACCGCCCGTTCGAGACGGCGGGTCATCGCGCGGGCATCCATCCGGAGCTTCGAGTGGACCGAACCGACGACCAGGTCGAGGCGGGCGAGCAGTTCCGGATCCTGGTCGAGCGACCCGTCGTCGAGGATGTCGCACTCGATGCCGGTGAGCAGACGGAACGGTGCCCACTCCTCGTTCAGCCGCGCCACCACGTCCAGCTGTTCCCGCAGCCGTTCCGGGGACAGGCCCCGCGCCACCGTCAGCCGGGGCGAGTGGTCGGTGAGGACCGCCCACTCGTGGCCGATCGCCGCCGCCGCGCGGCCCATGTCCTCGATCGTGGCGCCGCCGTCGGACCAGTCCGAGTGGAGGTGGCAGTCGCCGCGCAGCGCCGCCCGCAGCGCTGCGCCGCCGTCTCCGGGCCCGGTGGACGCCAGGGATTCCTCGAGTTCCCGCTCCAGTCGGTCCAGGTACACCGGCACCCGGCCTTCCAGCGCCTCGCGGACCACCGTCGCGGTCTTCGGCCCCAGGCCCTTGACGGCCTCCAGTTGGCCCGTCGCGGCCCGTCGCGCCGCCTCGCCCTCGGGCAGCGCGGCGAGCGCGGCGGCGGCCGTACGGAAGGCCTTCGCCCGGTATCCCGGTTCCTGCGCGCGCTCCAGGAGGAACGCGATCCGGTTCAGTGCGGCCACAGGGTCCATGACGTCCCTCCGGAGATCCTCAGGCGCCGTTCGCCGTGGCGTCGGCCGTCACCGTCGTCGGGCCGATCTCGCACCACACGGCCTTGCCCTCGCCGCGTGGTTCGACCCCCCACCGGGAGGCCAGTGCGTCGAGCAGGAGCAGTCCGCGCCCCGAGGTGGCGGCCTCGCCCGGGGTACGACGGCGGGGCCAGGCGCTCGACCTGTCCTGCACCGAGAGCCGTACCCGCCGCACCGGCTCGGGCAGCACCTCCAGGGTCAGCACCGCGCCGCCCTCGGTGTGCAGCAGCACGTTGACGAGGAGTTCGCCCGTCAGCAGTTCGGCGTCGTCGGACAGCTCGGGCATGCCCCAGTCGTTCAGCGCCTGCCCGACGGCGGCCCGCGCGTCCGAGAGGCCCTGCGGATCGGCCTGGTGGATGTACTGGTGGATGCGCGGTGCCCGCGGCGTGCCGGGGTCCGGGCTGCGGCGCAGCACCAGGAGCGCCACGTCGTCACCCGAGCCCCACCGCTCCCAGAGCCGCTCGGAGAGGTGGTCGGCGAGGGCCTCCGCCTGCGGCGGGCCGCTGCTGATCGCCTCCGAGAGGGCGGCGAGACCCGCGTCGATGTCCGAGTCGGGCTGCTCGACGAGCCCGTCCGTGCAGAGCACCAGCGTCTCCCCGGGCACCAGGTCGAGCCGGGTCTCCGGGAACTCCTCGTCCCCGAACACCGTCGCCAGGCCCAGCGGCAGACCGCCCCGCAGTTTGGGCTGCCCGACCCGGCCGTCGGTGTGCCGGATCATCGGACCGAGGTGCCCCGCGCGTACGGCACGCAGTGTGCCGCTCGCCAGGTCGACCTGCGCGTACGTGCACGTCGCGAAGCGGTTGGTGTCGAGATCGGCGAGAAACCGGGAGGCCCGGGCGAGCACCGTCGACGGGGCGTGTCCCTCGCCCGCGTACGCCCGCAGGGCGATCCGCAGCTGCCCCATGATGGCGGCGGCGTGCGTGTCGTGGCCCTGGACGTCGCCCACGACGACCCCGACCCGGCCGCGGGGCAGCGCGATCACGTCGTACCAGTCGCCGCCGACCTGCCGGCCGCTCCACGCCGCGTGGTAGCGCACCGCGATCTCGCCGCCGGTGATCTCCGGGATCCGGCGCGGCAGCATCGTCGCCTGGAGCCCGGTCGCGAGCTCCCGCTCCTCGTCGAACAGGATCGCCCGCTGGAGCGACTGGGCGACGATCGCCGCGAGCCCGAGCGCCAGGTTCCGCTCGTCCGGGTTGAAGTCGGTGCGCCCCCGGTAGAACAGGGCCATGCCGCCGAGGGAACGTGCCTGCGCCACCAGCGGCAGATAGCAGGCCGCCCGGAACGGGAGCCGCTCCACGTACGGGGCGAGCTCCGGGAAGTCCCGCCCGAGCGACGGGAACGCGGAGACGAACCGAGGCCGCCCGCTCAACACCGCCTCGGCCAGCGGAAGCCCGCGTTCGAGGCGCCGGGTGCGGAAGTCGTTGAGCACGTCGAGGGATTCCCCGCTCAGCGCGATGACGTTCAGCGAGCCGTTCTCGACGAGGCCGAGCGCCAGCCCGTCGGCGCCGAGCCGGGCGAGCCCGCCCGGACCCGTCAGTGCGGCGGTGACGTCGTCCACCGTCACCGCCCGCGACAGAGCGTTCGTCGTCCGCTCGACGATGCTCGTCTGCACCTCGCGCCGCTTCTCCAGCTCCTGGACGAACGCGAAGTTCGTGACCTCGGCCGTCGTGTCCCGCACGATGCCGACGATCCGCCGGGCCCGCCCGTCCGGGGAACGCAGGATCCGCGCCTGCACGTGCGTCCAGTGGGATGACCCGTCGCCCTGCGGGATCGGGAAGTGCGCGGTGTACGAGACCGCACCGCTCCTTACGGCTTCCCGCACCACCCCTTCGAGCCGCGCCCGCTCCTCGGGGGCGAGGCGCGCCACGAGAGTCACCGGGCGCCCGTCATGGGCGTCCGGAGTCAGTCCGAACACCAACAGCCCCGACTCGTCGACATCGATCGTGCCCGTGTCGAGATCCCAGTCGAAGCTGCCGGTCCGGTTCATGGCGAGCCACTCGGCGGGCCCGATCTCGCCGTTGCGCGCAGGCCGGTCGTCTTCGCTCATCCCCCTCATTGTCGAATGCGTACCCCGCCGACGCCATGGCGGCGACACGGCGTGGCGCGAGTTCGCCGCCGCGGATGCGTTCGACGAGGACGAGCGGGCTTCCCGGGCGCCCGCCGTACCCCCGAGGGGGGCGGGCTTTCAGGGCGCTCGCGTACCCCCCTGGGGGGGCGGGCTTCCACGGGGCCCGCGTACCCCCGGGGGGCTTCCCGGGCGGGCGCGCCCGCGCGGCAGTGGGCTCCCCGGGCGTGCGAGGCCGCGAGGGGTGGTGGGCTTCCGGGGCACGCACGAGCCTGGGAGGACGGGCCGGCTTTGCGGGTGCCTGCGTACCCCTGAGGGGTGGTGGATTTCGCGGCGCGCGTACCCGGCGGGCGGTGGGCCGCCAGGGCGCGCGAGCCCGCGAGGGTGGTGGGCTTCCCGGGCGCGCGCGAGCCCGCGAGGACGGGCCGGCTACGCGGGCGCCTGCGTACCCCTGAGGGTGGTGGGCTTTCCGGACATCCGCGAGCCCGCGAGCCCGCGAGCACGGGCGGGGCTTCCCAGGCACCCGCGTACCCGCGAGGGCGGGCGGACCTGCCGGGATGCCGGGGGCGGGTGGTGGTGCGGGGCTACGTGTGGGGGCGGCCGAGTCCCTGGGGCGCCGGCGAGGGCGGGCGGAGTTCCGGGGCGCCGGTGGGGGCGGGCGGGGTCCGGGGGAGCCCGGTGTGGGCGGGTGGTGTTACGGGGGCGCGCGCGAGGGCCGGCCGAGTCCCCGGGGTGCCGGCGAGGGCGGCGGAGTTCCGGGGCGCCGGTGGGGGCGCGGAGGGGTTCCGGGGCGCCCGGTGTGGGCGGGTGGAATTCCGGAGGTACCCGCGAGGGTCAGCCGAGCCTCGGGAGGCCTGCGACGCCCCCGGCCGAGTCCAGGACGCAGCCGCGAGGCGGGCCGGGTCTCGCCGCCGCCCCGGAAATCCCGTGCTGTCCGGGAACCCGCCGGGCAGAATGAGCCGGTGCAGCTGCCCTACCGCGTTCTCGGCCCGTGCCGTGCCTTCCGTGCCGACGACGGGACCGAGGCCGTCCTGGGCGGTGCCAGGCTCCGGGCGCTGCTCACCGCGCTCGCCGCCGCGGGCGGCCGGGCGGTGGGCCCGCGTGAACTCGTCGACCAGGTGTGGGCCGACGCCTCCGACGCGCCGGACCGTACGGCGGCGCTCCAGGCCCTCGTCGGGCGCCTGCGCAAGGCCCTGGGGCGTGAGGCCGTCGTCTCTACGCCCGGCGGCGGCTACCGCCTGGCCGCCGGCCCGGAGGCCGTCGACCTCCACCGTTTCGAACGCCTCGCCGCCGAGGGGGCAGCCGCCCTCGGCGACCGCCACCCCGAGCGGGCCGCCGCCCTCCTCGACGAGGCACTCGGCCTGTGGCACGGGCCCGCCCTCGCCGACCTGCCCGGCCGTGACACCGACCCCCTCGTCGTACGGGTCACCCAACGCCACGCACAGGCCCACCGCGACCGATTCGCCGCCGACCTCGCCCTGGGACGGGCCACCGCCGTCCTCGCCCCACTCGCCGCCCTCGCCGCCGCCGAGCCGCTCGACGAGCCCGTACAGGCCCTCCGGATCCGCGCCCTGCGCGATTCCGGCCGCCCCGCCGAGGCCCTGGCGGTGTACGACGACGTACGCGCGACCCTCGCCGACCGCCTCGGCACGGACCCCGGCCCCGAGCTGCGCTCCCTGCACGCCGAACTCCTGACGACGGACGCGCGCGGAGCGGCGGCCGGACCCGCGGCGCGGGCCATACGAGGGCCGGATCGGCACGCTCCGGATCTGCACGCTCCGGGTCCGCACGCTCCGGATCCGTCGGCGCCGCGCGTCGAGGCCTTGTCCGGCTCGGACGCGACGGCAGGATCCGACGCGTACCCCGACGGTCGGACCGGTCGCCCGCTCCCCTCCGGCCAGGACGTGGCGGCCCTCTCCGACGCACACCCCTACGGCCGGTCCGGCCGCCCCGGCCCATCCGGCCTGCACGCGGCGACCGGCTCAGAAGCGCACTTCTACACCCGGCCCGATCGTCCGGCCCCGTCTGGTCCGGACGCCTCGGCAGTGTGGGGTCCGGACGCCCCGCCCCGTCCGGCTGCCTGGGCCCCGTCCGGTCCGGCTGCTTGGGCCCCGTCGGGTCCGGGGGCCCCGGTCCCGTCCGGTCCGAACACCTCGGCCGTGTCGGGTCCCGAGACCCCGACCCCGTCCGCCCCAGACACCCCAGCCCCGTCCGCCCCCGACACCCCACCCCCGCCCGGTCCCCCCATGCCCGCCCCCTCCCTGCCCGCCCGGCTGACCTCCTTCATCGGCCGCGATCACGAACTGGACGAGCTCGCCGGCGCATGGGGTCACCGGCGGCTGGTCACCCTCACCGGACCGGGCGGAGTGGGCAAGACGCGGCTGGCTGTGGAGGCGGCGGAGACCTACCCGGGCCGGGTCCACCTGGCCGAGCTCGCCTCGGTGCGCGAGGGGAGCACGGTCGCAGCGGCCGTCCTCACCGCGCTCGGGGCGCGCGACACCCAGCTTTGGCACGGTCCTGCCGTCACCGACACGGATGCCCGGGACCCGTATGCCTCGGTGGTCGAGCACTGTGCGGGACGGCGGATGCTGCTCGTCCTCGACAACTGCGAGCACGTGGTCGATGTGGCGGCCGAGCTCGCGCAGGCGCTGGTCACGCGGTGCCCCGGTGTGACCGTGCTCGCGACGAGCCGGGAACCCCTCGGGGTGCCCGGGGAGGTGGTGCGTCAGCTGGGGCCGCTGTCGGCCGAGGCGGCGCTGCGTCTTCTCGGGGAGCGGGGTGCGGCGGCGCGTCAGGGGTTCACGGTGGGGGAGGACGCGGAGGCGGCGGCGGAGGTCTGCCGTCGGCTGGACGGGTTGCCGTTGGCCATCGAGTTGGCGGCTGCGCGGTTGCGGCTGTTGTCGGTACGGCAGATCGCGGACCGGCTCGACGACCGCTTCCGGCTGCTCACGTCGGGGGCGCGCACCGTGCTGCCGCGCCAGCAGACGCTGCGGGCGGTCGTGGACTGGTCGTGGGAGCTCCTCGACGGCGCGGAGCGGGCGGTGTTGCGGCGGCTCGCGGTGTTCGCGGGCGGGTGCGATCCGGCGGCGGCGGAGGCGGTGTGCGCCGACGGAGGCGCGCACGGCACCGACGCTGCGGCCGGCCTCGCGGATCCGGGCACCGTCGGCGATGCGGCCGGCGGTACACGTATCCCCGATGCGGCCGGCGGTACGCGTATCCCTACCGCCACCACCTACCCCGCCACTTCCACCTCCACCTCCACTTCCCCCTCCACTTCCCCCTCCACTTCCCCCTCCACCTCCTCCTCCGCAGCGACCCGTGCGGCCGCCTCCGCGGATTCCGGCGGTGGTGCGGACAGGTCCGCCGGTACCCGTATCGCCTGCGGTGTCGACCCAGAGGCGGCCCCAGGCGGCGCGTCCGCCGACGTCCTGCACGTGCTGGGCGCGCTGGTCGACAAGTCGCTCGTCGTGGCCGCGCCGGGCGGGGCCGGGATGCGCTACCGGCTGCTGGAAACCGTCGCCGAGTACGCAGGGGAGCGGTTGGACGAGGCGGGGGAGCGGGTGGCGACCGAGCGGCGGCACCTGACGTACTACCGGGAGTTGGCCCGTAGGACGGACCCCGAGTTGCGCGGGACCGGGCAGGTGGCGGCCATCGCTCGCTTTGAGCGGGAACACGACAACCTGCGGGGTGCGTTGCGGACGGCGGTGAGGCTGGGTGACGAGCAGGAGGCGCTGTGTCTCGTGCACTGCCTCAGTTGGTTCTGGCAGCTGCGCAATCACATGGTCGACGCCCGGACCTGGGCTGTAGAGGCGGCGGGGCTCGGCCCCGATCCGTTCAGGGAGCCGGTTCGTCCCGCGGAGCCGGTCACCGGCAGGTGTGTGGACGTGCCGCCGCCGTGGAGCGGCGAGCGGCTATGGGAGGCCCGGCGTGGCGGACACCTGTACGCGCTCGCGACGCAGGGCGGTGAGGGCGCCACCGTGCTCGAGCAGCCGGAGTCGCGCGCGCGGCTCGCGGCGCTCGTCTCCGCGTACCGGCCGGGCCTTCCGCAGACCTGCCGCCAGCCGGGGACGATGTGGTATTTCGCCCGCCTCATGACCGGGGAGCTGCGCACTCTCGACGAGACCCTGGCGCTGACCGTCGCGGCCTGCCGCGACCACGGCACCGGCTGGGACCTGGGCTTCGCCCTCCTCATGCGGGCCAAACTCCTCGGCCACGGTCCCGGGGACGCCGACGAGGCACTCGCCCTGTTCGAGGCCGCCGGGGACGCGTGGGGCACCGCCGAATCCCTCTCCGCCCGGGGGGAGGCGTACGAGCGCGCCGAGCGGCTTCCCGAGGCCGCCGCCGACTTCGAGCGCGCGGCCGAGGCGGCCGCGCGGGTCGGCGCCCGCTCCCAGGTGCCCGTCATCACGGCCCGCCTCGCGGCCGTGCGGCTCCGGCTCCGCCCCGAGGACGGCGCGGCGGCCGAGCGGCTCCTGGTCGAGGCCGCCGACGAGGCGGGGCAGTGGGGCGCCGAAGCCGCCGGCACCGGCCGACTGCTGCTCGCCCAGCACTACGCGCACACGGGGCGCGTCCCCCTCGCCCGGACCCAGCTCGGCTTCGCGGAGGCCGAGTTCGGCGACGTCACGCCGGCGCTGTTCTGGGGCCTCGTCGGCGGTGTGCGGGCCTGGCTCGACTGTCTGGACGGCGCCTACGACGCCGCCGCCGAGCGGCTGGTCCGCGCCGTCGGGGACGTGGAGACCCTCGCCCACCTCGTCGCCCCCTACCTGCTCGTCACCCAGTTCGCGACCGCAGCCTGGGCGCTGGGCGGACGCGGCGGCCCCGGCGACGCCGAGGCCGGGGCTCGGCTCCTCGGCGCGTACGACACGCACATCGGCGCGCATGGCGGCGGATTCCGCCCCTTCGCGGTCCGTACGGAGGCCGAGATCCGTGCCCGCGCCGAGGAGACGCTCCGTGGCTCCCTGGCCTCGCAGGCGTACACCCACCACCACGACGAGGGCGCCACGCTCTCGCTCACGGCCGCCGCATCGCTCGTACGGAATCCAGGGGGAATCCCGCGTGACTGACCACTACGCCGTGCGCATCGCGACCCGCAGGGGCGATCTCCACGTGATCTGGCGGCTCGGCCAGGGGGACGACCACGACACGTTGGCCGTCGACGACCGCCGCAAGCTCCTCGCCTTCCACGACACCGAGACCCTGCGCGGACACTGCGAGCGGAACGGCTGGAATCTCGTGCCGGACGCGGAGTCGGTGCTCGACCTCGAAGACGTACGGGAGTCGATCGAGGAGGCCTTCCGGGACCCCGCTTCGCGCACGGTCCCGACGGGGCTGGTCCTGGACACCTGGAACTTCTTCGAGGACGTCGCGCGCAGCGTGGACACCGCCACGGCGCTACCCGTCCGGGGCGCGGTGCATGACGCCGCCTACGAGCGGATCTTCGGCGCCGCCGACGGGGAGGTCTGGACGGACGAGGAGGCCGCCGCCGTGTGGGCCTTGCTGCGCGCGGGCCTCGCCCTCTGGAAAGAGGCGGCCCGCGACGCCGTCGTACCGGACGCGTCCCCGCTCACCCGGCCGATGTCGGCCGGGTGGCCCGCTCCGCCCGCGTGACGCCGCTCCGGGCGCCGTCCCGGATGCGGTCCGGGTGGCCGGACACGACAATGGCCAGTGCCGGAAGAAACGTAGGAGGCGGCATGAACGCAGAGCCCGACAAGACGTCCCCGGGGGACTTTCCGACGCCCGACCGGCTGCTGCACGCCGGTTCGGAGGGCGAGTTCACGGCGGAGGACCTGGTCCTCGCCTCAGGCCGTGACGTGAATCCGAAGAGCCTCGCGTGGGCCGAACGCCGCATGGCGGAGAAGGGGCGCGCCTCCATGGACGAGCTCCTGCCTTAGGTGTCCCTGACAGGCCCCTCGCCTGTCCACCACTCTCGTGATCCTCCTCGGCCCCGGGTCGGTCCTCCGACCCGGGGCCGAGGCGCGTCCCGCTCCTCCGGAGAGCCCGTCGCTGGTTATAACGACCGTCATAGTCTAGTGTGACGTCTCGTTATAACGACTGTTACAACGAGACGTCGGCCAACAGGGGAGCCGCCGTGCCGTTGATCCGATCGACCGTCCCGACCGGTGTCTGGACGGACTGAGGCCGCGCGATGACGGGGACGGATTTCGTCGCCCTCTTCGCCCTCTTCGCCCTCGTCGCTCTCCTCGGCCTCCTCGGCCTGGCGAACGGGCGGCGGGCCCATGCGTGAACTGACCTACATCGCGCGGCACGCGGTCGCATGGCGCGAAGCGCCCGCCCCGGAGGTCCGGTCCGCCAGGGAGGCGATCGTCGCACCCGTCGCCGCCACCTCCTGCGACGTGGACTCGTCCATCCTGGCGGGGCACGGCTTCCTCGACCCGCCGTTCGCCCTCGGCCACGAATGCGTGGCCCGTGTCACCGACGTCGGCGACGAGGTGACCGGTGTGAAGCCCGGCGACCTCGTCGTGGTGCCCTGGTCCGTGTCCCGTACGCGGACGCCATGCTGGTCCCCCTGCCGACCGGCCTCGACCCAGTGGCGATGGCCTCGGCCAGCGACAACTGGTCGCTGTCCTGGCGGCTCGTCGCGCCCCATCCCAAGGCGCGGCCCGGCGCCCGTACGGCCGAGACCGTCGAACCGATCCGGCACGGCTTCGACCTGGCCGTCGAGGCCACCGGCCGCGTCGACCAGCTCGCCCTCGCCGTCAGGTCCCTCGCTCCCGAGGGCGTCTGTGAGTCGGCGGGCAACCACTTCCGCCCCGGCGAACTCCCGCTGCTCGACATGTACCTCACCGGCGTCACCCTGCGCATCGCCCGCGACCACGTCCGTGCCCACCTCCCCGACGCCCTCGACCTCGCCGCCTCGGGGAAGGTCGCGCCTGACCGGGTCGTCTCGCACGTCCTCGACTGGGGACAGCTGCCCGAGGCCCTGCCCGAGAAGCACCTCTAGCCCGTCTTCGTACGCGACCTGCCTTCGCCCCCCGCCCCGGGCTGACCGTCCTGTCCCCGCCCCGGGCTGACCCTCCTGCCCCCGCCCGGGGCCGACCGGTCATCGGGTGCGGGCCGGCGTGGGACCGTCACCGTCCCGAGGCTTCCGGATTTGTGGAACACGTTCTACCGTGGCCGCCGTCGCGCGTCGCATCACGCCCAGGCGCGCGGCGCACCGAGGACGGCGCAGGACGCCGCCGCAGGACGCCGCCACGGGAGGCCCCCATGCACCTCGAGTACACGCCCGAGCAGAACCGTCTGCGCGCCGAACTCCGCGCGTACTTCGCGGAACTGGTCCCGGACGACGTCCACGCCCGGTACGAGGACCCGGCCGCCCAGAAGCGCTTCTACCGGGAGACCGTGCGACGGCTGGGCGGCGACGGGTGGCTCGGCGTGGGGTGGCCCACCGAGTACGGGGGGCGCGGGCTGACCCCGATGGAGCAGTTCATCTTCTTCGACGAGGCCGCGCAGGCCGGCGTGCCGCTGCCGCTCATGGCGCTGAACACGGTCGGGCCGACGATCATGCGGTACGGCACCGACGAGCAGAAGGCGTACTTCCTGCCCGGGATCCTCTCCGGGGAGATCGACTTCGCCATCGGCTACAGCGAGCCCGACGCGGGCACCGACCTCGCCGCCCTCAAGACGCGCGCGGTACGGGACGGCGACGAGACCACCGGTCACTACACCGTGAACGGCCAGAAGATCTGGACCACCAACGGCGACACCGCCGACTGGGTCTGGCTCGCGGTCCGCACCGACCCCGACGCCCCGCCCCACAAGGGCATCACCATGCTCCTCGTCCCGACGAGCGACCCCGGCTACTCCTGCACGCTCATCAACACGCTCGCCTCCCACGACACCACCGCCAGCTACTACGACGACGTCCGCGTCCCCGCCTCCCGCCGCGTCGGCGACGAGAACAAGGGCTGGCGCCTCATCACCAACCAGCTCAACCACGAGCGCGTCACCCTCGCCGCCCACGGCACCATGGCCATCCGTGCCCTCCACGACGTCCAGCGCTGGGCCGCCGCCACCCCCCTCGCCGACGGCCGCCGCGTCATCGACCTCCCCTGGGTCCGCCGCAGCCTCGCCCGCACCCACGTCCGCCTCGACGCGATGAAACTCCTCAACTGGCAGATGGTGAACGCCGTCCAGCACGGCACCCTCACCCCCCAGGACGCCTCCGCCGTCAAGGTCTACGGCTCCGAGGCCCGCCGCGACGCCTACGCCGCCCTCATGGAGGTCGTCGCCGCCGCCGGAGCCCTCAAGGAAGGCTCCGCCGGCGCCGTCCTCCACGGCGAACTCGAACGCGGCTACCGATCCGCCGTCATCTTCACCTTCGGCGGCGGCAACAACGAGATCCAGCGCGAGATCATCTCCTGGATCGGCCTCGGCATGCCCCGCGTCCGCCGCTAGGCCTACGTCGGGGTCGCTATTGCCCTTGTCCGACCGGGGCGGGATCGTCCGGGGCGGCTTCCGGGGCCGGCGGCGCGGGGCGGGTCCGTTGGGCCCAGGCGGCGACCGGGGGGCCGGCGGCGCCCACGGTGGCGAAGAAGACGCCGAGGAGCAGCCAGCCGGTGTGGCCGAGGGGGAGGACGAGGCCGGTGAGGATCACGGGGGCGAGGGCCTGGCCGGCGTTGAAGCCGATGCCGAAGAGGCCCTGGTACTGGCCTTGGGCGTGGTCGGGCGCGAGAACGTAGGCCAGGGTGTAGCCGCCCGAGGACTCCCACACCTCGCCGATGCTGTGGACGCAGACGGCGAGGATGGCGAGGGCGGGCGCGACCCAGGCGGGGACGTCCGCGGTCAGGGCCATCAGCGGACAGCTGACGAGGAACAGGAGTCCCGCGAGGCGGAACGCGCGGCCGCCCTGGCGCGGGGTCTCCACCTTGGAGCCGAGCCGGCTCTGCAGCAGCACGCAGACGCCGCTGCTCACCGCGGAGACCGCCGCCACGGTCCAGCGCGGCGCGTCGGTGTGGGTGGCGAGCCAGATCGGCAGGAGCAGGGAGACGGTCTGGTACTGGAGGCCCATGGCGCTGTAGAGCGCGACGAAGGACACGTAGGGACGGTCGGTGAGGACGGACCACTGGCGGTGTTCCTCGGGCCGGGGCAGGGGCCGGTAGTTCGGGACGCCGAGGAACGCGATCAGCCCGGCGAAGGCGAAGCTGGCGGCGTTGGCGAGGATAAGACCGGTGTAGGCGGCGCGGGTGTCGATCTGGATGGCGACGGCCGCGCCCAGGGTTCCCAGGACGACGCCGAGATTGACGAACGTCCGGAGCCTCGCCCGGAAGGCCGCCGGGCGCTCGCCGCCGACCCTGGCGACGAGCGCACCGCCCGCGGCGCCGCCGCCCGCGGCGGCCAGCCGGTCCAGGGTCGCGACGACGGTGAACGCGAGCCAGCTGTCGATGAGGACGAAGGCCGCCATCGTGACGGCCTGGAGCGCGAGGCTCGTCAGCCAGATGGTGCGCGGCCCGTACCGGTCGGCGAGGTTCCCCGCGGGTATGCCGGCCGCCAGGCCGCTGAGGCCGGCGATCGTCAGACCCAGGCCCACCTGGGTGGCGGGCAGATGCACCACGAACGTGAAGTAGAGGATGGCGGCGGTGTTGAAGAGGCCGTTGCCGACCCTGCTGACGAAGACGGCGGTGATGAGGGCACGCTGCGGACCGGACTCCGGCCCGCCGCGCGCGCGTCGCTCGGCCCCCCGTTTGATCACGCCGAGCACAGGATCAGCGGTATTCGCAGAGGTACGCGGTGTCGACCGCGACTTCGAGCTGGAACTTGCTGTCGCCGGGGACCTCGAACCGGGTCCCGGCGGCGAAGGTCTGCCAGTCGTCGGCGCCGGGCAGCTTCACCGTCAGGGCCCCGCTGACGACGTGCATGACCTCCGGGCTCGCGGTGCCGAACTCGTAGGCGCCGGGGGCCATCACGCCGATCGTCGCCGGGCCCTGCTCCTGGGTGAAGCCGATCGACTTGACCGTGCCGTCGAAGTACTCGTTGACCGTGAACATGGGCATCCTCTGGGGAAGCGGGACAAAGGGGTGGCCAGGACTTCGCTGGCCGGCCACCGGCAAGTCGACTTTACCGGCGAGGGTTTGCACCGGGCGTGGTGCCCCCGCCCAGGTGGCGCCCTTGATCCGAACCCGCGGCCGTCGCCGGGCGCGCGACCGCTGCCCGGGGAGCCGGGCGCGGCGTAGCCTGAGCGGCATGAGGCAGGACGCCGATCCGGGGCTCTTCGGTCCCCGCTCCGTGACGTGGCAGGTGCACTCCGATCCGGTGATGTGGATCGCCGGCGTCCGGGCCCTGTGGCTCCAGGCGCTGCATCCCGTCGCCGTCCGCGGTGTCATGATCAACAGCGGTTTCCGCGACGACCCCTGGGGGCGCCTCATGCGGACGGCGAACTTCGTCGGCACGCTGAGTTACGGCACGGCCGAGGCCGCCGAGGCGGCCGGCGCCCGGGTCCGCCGGATCCACCGCCTGCTCGGCGTCGACGATCCCGAACTCCTGCTCTGGGTGCACTGCGCCGAGACCGACTCGTACCTCTCGGTCGCCCGCCGCTCCGGCATCCCGCTCACCGACGCGCAGGCCGACCGGTACGTGGACGAGCACCGCACCTCGGCGCGGCTCGTCGGTCTCGACCCGGACGCCGTCCCGGCGTCCGCCGCGGAACTCGCCGCCTACTTCGACGCGGTGCGCCCCCGGCTCGCCGCCGGACCGGACGCGCGGACCGTCGAGGACTTCCTCCGCCGCCCGCCCGTGAAACCCGTGCTCGTCCCGGCGCGCGAGGTGATCTGGAGGCGCGTCACCGCCCTCGCGTACGACACCCTGCCCCCGTACGCCCACGCGCTCTACGGCCGCCCCGCCCCGCCGGCGGAGACCGTCACCCGCCGCCTGGTCACCACGGCAGGCGCCCTCCGCCGCATCCCCGCCCGCCTACGCTGGCGGCTGCCTCCCCGGCACATCCTGCGGGCCGTCGAACGGCTCGGCCCCGAGACCCTGCCCGACCCGTTCGCGCGACGCGTGAGGTAGGCGAATCCCGACCCGTTCGTGCGACGCGTGCCGTACGCGTACCCCGCCCCGTGTTCACTGTCCGACCCGGCGGCCATACTGGAGGAGCCGAGGAGGCAGTACGGGATTCGACGGGGGCGACGGCACACGATGGGGGACTCGAGACTGATCCAGGGCCGGTACCGCCTGCACGAGGTCATCGGTCGCGGAGGCATGGGCGAGGTCTGGCGCGCCACCGACGAGGCGCTCGGGCGCAGCGTCGCCGTGAAGTGCCTCAAGCCGCTCGGCCCGCAGCAGGACCCCCAGGTCCTCACCGTGGTGCGCGAGCGCTTCCGGCGCGAGGCCCGGGTGGCCGCGGCGCTCCAGCACCGGGGCATCACCGTCGTGCACGACTTCGGCGAGTACGACGGCGTCCTCTTCCTCGTGATGGAGCTCCTGGAGGGACGCAACCTCAGCCAGCTCCTCGCGGCCAACGCCCAGCGGCCGCTGCCCGTCCAGGACGTCGTCGAGATCGCCGACCAGGTCGCCGACGCCCTCGCGTACACGCACGGGCAGGGGATCGTGCACCGCGACCTGAAGCCCGCGAACATCATGCGGCTGCGCGACGGGACCGTTAAGATCTGCGACTTCGGGATCGCGCGCCTCGGCGCCGACATGGGCTTCACCTCGAAGCTCACCGGCACCGGCATCGCCATGGGCACGCCCCACTACATGTCGCCCGAGCAGATCGGCGGCAGCGAGGTCGACCACCGCAGCGACCTCTACTCGCTCGGCTGCGTCCTGTACGAACTGGCCACCGGCGCCCCGCCCTTCGACCTCGGCGACTCCTGGGCGATCCTCATCGGCCACCGGGACACCGTGCCGGAGCCCCCGCGCGCGCTCCGCGCCGAGCTTCCGGCCTTCTTCGACCAGATCGTCGTCCACCTGCTCGCCAAGGTCCCCGAGGAGCGCCCCTCCCACGCCGGCGACCTGCGGCGCCGGATCGCCGTGGGCCGCGTGTCGTCCGTCCTGGAGCCCGGCTCCACGCCCCCTCCGCTCGGCCCCTGGCCCGGGGACACCACCCCGTACCCCGTCCCCGGCCACCCGCCCGTCGGCCCCGGTGCGAGCACCACCCCTCCCGCGGCGCCTCCAGGGCCCGTGCCCGCGTGGGCGCGGGCGATCGGCGAAGGCCACCGGCCCGCCGCCGAATCGGGCTCCGCCGCCCCGCCGCGCCCCGCCGCCCACGACTCCGCCGCGGCCGTGCTCACCACCGAGTGGACCACCGCCGGCCAGACGCCCGGCGGGCCGCCGCACCCGCCCGCCGTGCCC